>JANNDZ010000722.1:0-6776 GCA_031378395.1 Pseudanabaena sp. OTE_75_metabat_487_sub | reverse complement strand
ACCACGCATTATGCCTTTGTTAACTATCCGCCGAATCAAATCACGCCATGCATCCATTGCTAGTTGTGATCGCGCTCGTAAAGCTGGGTGAAAATCATCACTCTCCACAGCTGTATTCAGAATTGGACAACCGCCTTGCATTGGCGGATTATCGAGGATGTTTTCGTAAACGCTAAGGATGGCAAGCAGTCGATCGACTGCATGACGTTTTCCTTTCAAAGCGCCCATAAATTTCTGCTGCACACAATTCACTGCAAAGTCGAATGCTTCTAAGGCTAATTCGTCTTTGCTATGGAAATGGTTGTAGATGCCTCCTTTCTGTAATCCTGTGGCCCGCATCAAATCTGAAACGGAAGTCCCTGAATATCCTTGCTGATTAAACAGAGTCGCCGCTTGCTCGATAATACGTGTTTTAGTTTCTTGGGCTTTGGACATTTACATTAAAGACCGATCAGTCTTTTTAAGACTAGCAAGAAGGATAGAAAAAAGCAAGATGCTCTTGTCTCATAGACAAGAACTTGCAAAAATTCCCTCCGATCGCTAACTGAAGGAGGTCGTTATAACAAAACACAAAATGGCATAGCCATTTTGTGTTTTTAAAACCTTTACTGGGTTTGATTTTTAATTCATAAAAGTGTTGTCACACTTTTGTGAATTGGTATTAGATTGAATAATCTAGAGGAAATGACTTGGCATCCTTGGGTTCGATATGGACATATTGTTGTGGTTGTAACTTCAACTCATCAAAACGTTCACGAGTGAGATGAGCCGTCAAAACCTGTCCATCACCTAGCATCAACTCAGCTTGAACTTCCCAACCGAGATGAATTAGCCTTGTGATGCGTGCTGATACCGATGTGCTAGTTGCGTCTGTCTCAATCCAAATATCGCGAGGACGAATATACACATCTTCACTAGCACTATGGATTTTTGAGAATTCACTAATGCGATCGCGATTGGCAGGAAGTACATTCACTGGCCCAATAAAACTCATCACAAACGGAGTCGCAGGATTGTCGTAAACTTCGGCAGGTGTGCCAATTTGCTCGATCTTCCCTTTGTTCATCACCACGATCACATCAGATACTTCCATCGCTTCTTCTTGGTCGTGAGTAACAAATACACTGGTGACGTGGACTTCATCATGGAGGCGACGCAACCATGCCCGCAGTTCCTTACGGACTTTTGCATCCAGCGCTCCAAATGGTTCGTCGAGAAGCAATACACTCGGCTGGACAGCGAGGGCGCGAGCGAGGGCTACTCGTTGGCGTTGTCCGCCAGATAGTTGTGATGGGTAGCGGTTGCCCAAACCTTTAAGTTGGATTAGTTCTAGCAATTCTTCGACACGATCGGCAATTTTTGCTTTCGGTTCTTTGCGGATTTCTAGACCAAAAGCAATATTTTCGCGGATGGTCATGTGTTTGAAGAGGGCGTAATGCTGAAATACAAAGCCAATATTGCGATCGCGTACATCTTGGTCAGTAGCATCCTTGCCCGTCAGAAAAATTTTGCCGCGATCGGGAGTTTCTAAGCCTGCGATCAATCTTAATAGGGTGGACTTACCAGAACCTGATGGGCCTAATAATGCCACCAATGAGCCAGTTTTGACCTCAAGATTGATATTGTCTAGGGCTAAAAAATCACCAAATTGCTTAACTACATTTTCTACAACAATGCCCACGTTGCACTTACCTCAAATTGTCTTGATATGCTTGATATGACCGATGCGATTAAAAGTTTTTTCAAATCCACAGTTAATCTATGTGTTTACCGTTGATTGAATATGATCATATATTACAGTACTTTGCTCTGCTAGAAAAACTAGAAAATTTATAAAAGTACACTCAAATAAACTGTGCTGTGGGCTGCATAGTTTGTTTGGGTTAATTACGTCGAGGTACTTATGGCTTATATCGCAAGTTCTTTATAAAACTTTCTGAACATGAGATTACGGTTTATCGCTAAAGTGGATATACAAAACACCGCCAAACTACTAAGAAATTGTAGGGAATTATGGCTTGTCGTCGAGAATTCCTAGGATTTCCTGTAATTTATTTTTATGATATCAACTCCACTTCTTCCGATCGCCGTATTTATACTCACCCTCGCTTTGCTAGGTTGGGGATATTTTCGTTCCCGCAAGTTTGGCAAGCTTGGGTTATTGTCTTGGCTGCAATTTGTGGCGCTTATGTCACCTTGGCTTGTTTACTTTGGCTTGTTTGTGTCGGGTGTTTTTATAAATTTCACAACGCTATTATTTCTGTTGCTAGGTTCCACGATCGCTTATGTAGCGATCAGTAATCAACTACGCAAAGCTGTATCGGAGGAAAGAGGCGCGATTGAGCAAAAGCTAAAACAAGATCTGGATACAGCTAGCGATCGCCCTAATTCTCCCGATAATTTAACCAATAAGCCACCTGTTAATAGTCCGATCGCTGTGGCTATGTCACAGGGCAAGACGCAGCTAAAGCTGTTTAAGGCTCTGCCTGCGGAAGATATGAAGCTGATACAGGGAATCTTTGGGATTGAGACCTATTACGTCACTGAAACGATTCCCTATCAAGAGGGGGCGATTTTTAAAGGTAATTTGCGTGGTGAGCCTGATGTCGTCCATGAACGCCTGACTAAATCTCTCAGCGATCGCCTTAGCGATAAATACAATCTATTTTTGGTGGAAGGTCAAGATCGTAAACCAGTGGTAATTGTGCTGCCTAGCCGAGTTAGTAATGTCGATAACAATACAATTCCTCAAAGAATATTAATTGGGGTGTTAGTTGTCGCGAATGGTTACACAGCCTTGAATTTGGGTGCGTTAGTTTCGGGTATTCCTGTAGTCCAAGAACCTCAACAATATTTAGCAGGACTACCATTTGCTATCGGTATTGGGATAATTTTAGGGGTGCGTGAGTTGGCGATGCGTTTGATGGCAAAGAAATACAAAGTAAATATGAGTTTACCGTTTCTATTGCCTTCATCACAGTTAGGTTCTTTCGGTGCATTTAGTCGCATTTCTTCGCCATTACCTCATCGGCTGTCTCTGTTTGATATTGCGATCGCCCCAGCTTTGGCAAGTGGAGTCCTATCTTTGCTCATGCTTCTAGTTGGTTTGCGTCTATCTGCGATCGGAATGGGAAGTATCGATATTCCTAGTCAAATTTTCCAAGCTTCGGTACTTGCAGGAACCTTGGCGAAACTCTTCCTCGGTGATGCTTTACATACTAGTTTCATTTCGATTCATCCATTAGTAGTCCTAGGCTGGCTCGGCTCGGCTATCACCGCCTTGAATTTGATGCCCGCAGGTCAGTTAGATGGTGGTCGAATTGTGCAATCAATTTATGGAAGACGCACTGCAAGCTGGACAACGGTATTGACGTTGATTTTCTTGGTGATTGCCACAGTGATAAATCCCCTTGCGCTCTATTGGGGTGGCATTATTTTGATTCTATTGCGAGATCTGGAACGTCCAATGCTAAATGAACTTTCAGAACTCGATGGCGATCGCGAAGCTTTGGGTGTGGTGGCGCTCTTTTGGATGTTGATTACTTTGCTTCCACTCACCTCTGGCGTTGCCGAACGTCTGGGTATTGGTAGTGGTGGTGGTCTACTCCCATAATCTCAATAGAATAAGCGATCGCTTATTCTATGGAGAGGTAGTTGCGATCGCTTCTCTTTTTAACTTGCTTGATTGCCTCGATTTAGATAGCGCACCTCCTCAAGTAAAACATTAAATCTCTGATCACTTTCAGCCTGTCTCTCTTTGATCAATTCCATATCTCGCTGACTTTGAGCAGCCAATTGCAACAAGGCTTGAGCATTTATTCTCAAGCCATCGATCCCATCCTTGACCTCAGTCACACTTTCCCTCAATTCCGACGTACTTCCTCTCAATTCCGACGTACTTCCTCTCAATTCAACCATACTTTCTTTCAACTCAGTCACACTTGATGCTAATTCATCAAGCATTTCATCAGTCCACCGTTGTACAGTCATAGTATATTACTGATTACGATCTCAACCTAATATTTCCCATTTTACATTACGAGCAATTGGTTTTCGATCCACTTCTTAAACAACTAATTGATATTTGACCTGAGCCAATCGATAAAGAGGTCGCCATACTAAGCGATTCGTTGTGACTACTAACAACGACATCACAATTGTGGAAGCCAATAAAAGCGGAAAATCGCCCACATCCGAGGCTTGCGTAATCGTCGAGCCTAACCCTGTTGCTGTAAGGACTCTTCCTTGAAACTTGACATATTCACCTGCAATACTCGCATTCCACGCGCCACCAACAGCCGTGATAATCCCCGTCACTAAGTACGGAAAAATCCCTGGCAAAATCAGAGTCTTCCATCGTTGCAGAGGCGAAAGCTTATATACTCGCGCCGCTTCAAACAGTTCTGAAGGAATAGCTTGCGCTCCAGCAATTACATTAAATAGGATGTACCACATACTTCCTAAAGTCATCAGGATCACTGCACCAATATCCAAACCACCCGCCATATTTCCTAAATACAATAACAGAATTGGAAATAGAGCCGTCGCAGGAACTGAAGCCGCAATTTGGACAATTGGTTGCAAAAATTTGGCTAGCTTAGGATTGCGACCGATTGATACACCGATTGGAACTGTGATAATCAGCGAAATAGTTAGGACGATAAATACCCGAATAGCTGTGAATAGAGCGCCGATCGCTACTTGTTTCCATGAACTCAATGGCATATGACTCAGTAACGCGATCGCGCTTGATACACCGCTCAAAACTATAAATCCAGCTAGCCCAACTAATAGCCAATTAAACCAATTGATCCATTTCGATGTTTTATGCTGGCTAATCAGGGAGCTTGGAGCCTTAGGGCTAAAGCTATGATTGACAACTTCCGCGATCGGCATAAACAAGCGATCGCTAATAATTCGCATCGTAGGCGATCGCCTCAAAAAATCTAACACTCGCGACTCTGGTACTTGGGCAGCTTCAACAGTCTCATTTTTGAACTTCTCTGCCCAAGCGATTAGAGGTCGCCACACAAAATAATCAATGATCGTAATTATGCCAATTAAAACCGCTAGCCCACTAAAAATGGCAAGATTATCGCCTGCATCTGCCGCCGCCTTTAGAAAAGAACCCAGCCCTGGCAGCGTAAAATCTCGATTGGAGAGCGTGAATGATTCTGTTTGCATCAAAAAGAACCAACCACCCGCGACAGACATCACACTATTCCAAACTAAACCCACCACTCCTGAAGGTAGTTCCAAAGTCCAGAAACGCTGCCAAGCCCCAAGGCGATAAACTTGACTTGCTTCGATCAATTCTGTCGGAATACTGCTTAGTGATTGATAGAAACTAAAGGTCATATTCCAAGTCATGCCCGTAAAAATTAGCAAGATCGAAGCAATTTCAATTCCTAATCTTTGTCCAGGAAATAAACCTACTAAAGCAAGTACAACCGCAGGCAAAAACGACAGGACTGGAATTGACTGGAGAACATCTAATAGAGGAATGAGAACCTTTGACCATAAAGCCGAGCGATATGCGGCATAGGCATACAAAAGACTAAACACCAATGAAATAAAGTATGCGGCTAACATTCTCACTAATGTTTGTAATGCGTAACTTGGTAAAAAGCTCAGGGATAGATTAACTACATAGCCACTTTCGTAGACACCTGTAAAGCTCCTAGCGGTCTGCACAATGATGAATATAAAAGCAATGATCGCCAAAGGTAGTAAAACATCACCAAGGCTCCAACGTGAGCTAAATTTTGATTTGGGATCGATAGTGGGCTGATACATAAGCAATCCAGACTAAAAGTGAATTGGGTGATTTGCATTTACAGTGATTTACGATCAAACGAACTACAATAAATTCTTGAAAAGTGTTGCTTTGCAACACTTTTCAAGAATTTATTGGTTTGGGTTTGAGCACAAAGCGCTGTAAGGTAGACGGCTCTTTACGCTGCCCACCTTAATTTATTCGGACTCTTCTGTTTCTGTAGTACTCTCTTCAATAAAGATTTCACCTGAAGGTTCGTCATAGCTAAATAACTCAGCATAGCGTCCCCAGTCCATTGCTGTCCTGAGTTGGCGCTGCGCTTCCTTACTAGTGAAATGATTCTCTAAAATATCAAGAACTAATTCCTCCGAAATGCGATGATTGCGCTTGGCTTGCAAAAGCTGACAAATTTGTTGGACTAAGCGAATATTTTTTTGCAAGAGATCGCGAATGATGGCTTTGCGCTCATCAATATTACTATTAATAAAATTCTCACCGATCGCAGATAGTTGAATATCGCCCTCTGTGACTGCGACTAGTTCCATTAGTTTGCTAGCATCCACAATTGGCAAGATATCATCGACTTCCAACAAAAGCTCTTGAGCAATTCGATATAGATCTTTATCTTGACGACCTTCTAGAAGCTCCAATAAACCAGCTACTGAGCCAATACGAACATGGGGAAGAGATTGATATTTTGCTTGAGCTTTAGGCTCAGAAGTGGAAGTAGTGGTGGTGGCAGTCTGAGTTGATAGATCTGGTAGATCAGGATTTGTTAAGATCTTATAAACTTGGTCAACTAAGGCTTGGAATTCCGGGCTTTTGCGATCGCGATAATGCGGTAGCGTGATCGGCAAATCAGCACGAATTCGCCCAGGATTGCGACCCAAAACAATTACGCGATCGGCTAATGTCACTGCTTCTTCGATCCCATGCGTCACAATCAAAATTGACTTGGTGGGAATACGCTTTTCTAGCCAAAGGTCAAGTAATTCAAAAC
>JANNDZ010000713.1:0-5022 GCA_031378395.1 Pseudanabaena sp. OTE_75_metabat_487_sub | reverse complement strand
TTTTTTACTTTTCTTTACACACAAACTCACCACCCAATTTAAACAAAACACCATAACAAACACAACCCCCTTTTTTTACTACAAAAAACCCCACCACTGCTGCCCCGCCCCCCCCCCCCCCAACTCATTTCTGGCTTTATGTCCTAAGCAAACCTTGCTTTTCTATATATCTTGCTTTTCTATAAAATTGGGTTCACAATGAGAATTACCAGTAAAAAACAAGAAAAAGCATAGCTTCGCTACGCTTTTTCTTGTTTTTTAATTTGTATTATGCAAAGGAACTGAGCTCATAGTTTGAGTTTACTTAGATTTTCGACCGCAGCCGCAATTGTGCTGTCTTTTTTGGCAAAACAGAACCTTAAACCATTTACCTTGTCACGATCAGGTTGACTAAAGCAACTGCCTGGAACAGCAGCAACCAAGGCTTCTTTAGCGAGGCGAAAAGCGGCGCTTTCAGCATCTGGCGCGATCGCGGAGCTATCAGTCCAGATGTAATATGCGCCTCTGGGCAAGACAGGAGATAGCCCTAGATCCACTAAGGCAGGGTAAAGCATATCGCGCTTGCGTTTGTAATCTAGAGCCAACTTGGTGAAATATTCACGCCCAAACTCCATAGCGGTTAATGCTGCATGTTGCAAAGGTGCGGGGGCGCAAATCGTAATGAAGTCATGAATCCGTCGCATCGCAGCCGTCAGTTCTGGATTTGCGACGGTGTAACCTAGCCGCCAGCCTGTGATACAAAAAGTTTTTGAGAATCCATTCACGACAATCGTGCGATCGCGCATTCCCTCGATACTCATCAAGCTAATATGTTCGCCTTCATAGATGATGTACTCATAAATCTCATCGGTAATTGCATAGACATCATACTGCTGACAAAGCTTAGCAATTAGTTCTAATTCCGTTCTTGTCCATACTTTACCCGTGGGATTGGCAGGACTATTAATAATTACAGCTTTAATTCCTTTCTTAAACGCAGGCTCAAGGATTTCTTGGGTGATTTCCCATTGTGGTGGTTGCAGTGTAATAAATTCAGGAATACCGCCAACAGTTGCGAGGTTAGGGATGTAATTTTCATAAAATGGCTCAAAAATTAAGACGCGATCGCCAGAATTGATGAGTGTCATCAGGGCAATATTTAAGCCTTCGGTTGCACCACAACATACGGTGACTTCAGTATCAGGATTGACTGCGATTTGGTTGTCGCGTTGCATTTTTGTAGCGATCGCCTTTCGCAACTTGTCCCAGCCCCAACTATCAGCATATTGATTAAAATCCAAAGAAATCGCCTCTCTTGCAGATTCTTTGATCGCTTCTGGAGCAGGAAAATCTGGTAACCCTTGTGCAAGGTTAATTGCGCCAAACTTTTCACAATAGCGGGAAGCTTCGCGAATTTGTGACTCTTTAATTTGAACAGCGCGTTGTGATAGCGAAACAGTAGTCAAGGTAATATCTCTAAACTTCAAAAAGTAAAGGCAGCGCGATGCGCCGCCTTTACTCAATCCTAAGCGAGATTGCTATGGCTGGTCAAGAATTAAATTTGTTTTTGCCTATTTCTAGTGTCACCGATGGGCACTGGACAGTTCCAGCAATTACTGGAAAGCGTGATCGACGTATTTGCGTTTTGGTAGTCCTAAACAAGTAAGGATGAGTTGTAGTTATGAGTAAAGAACCAGATAGTACCAATGTGATTTTCTAGTTTTTTAGAGAAGGAAAGAGTTTTGCGAACTAATCGAGAGACACGTTGTCGCATCGTACAGTTAAACCGCTCAATATAATTGGTTTTACCAGACTCTTTTCCAACAGCCTTGTGACGTTGTTCAGGGAAGACAAGAGCGTAAGCCCTCCAAAAATCCCTGTAGGCTACAGCACAATGACGATAGACACCTGGCAATGAATCCCAAAGTTTTCTGGCTCCTTCTTCGGAGCGATCGCCGATATGAACCCCAACAATTTCGCGGGTTTCGACATCAAGAGTAAGCCAAATCCACTGTTTATGGCAATTATTGCCAACAAACGACCACATCTCATCACACTGAATCGTTAGCCTCCCTGTTTTTTTAGAGGATATATTAACCTGTCGTGGAATCGACTCGTATTTACGATTGACATAATCCTGCAACCAAGTTTCAGAAACATCGCAAACTCTTGCAATACCTGCAAGAGGAATCTTTTCGAGTAAGAGTTTATCGATCAGGGCTTTGGTCTCTTCAGAGATTAGTTTTTGCCGTGGTGCTTCAACAAACTGGCGATCACATGCTTTACGTTTGTGAAATCCATTGCAATACTATGGAGGGTATTTGGGTTGGGGTACGCAACTTTCTTCGTCCGTTTCGCGGTATCCACAAAAAGTATTTGTATCTCTATGTAGCCATGTTTGAGTGGTCTTACAATTTATGTTGGATTGATTTTGATTTCCTCCGCCTTCTTCTTTTCCCTCCTTTCACCTATTTACCCACATGAGCGAAAGCAGAATACGCAATTACATCTATTTGCCTTCAAACCCGCCACAACTAAAAAGATAAGACCCATTGCGGGGCTGCACCCTGCGACCCTTTTTGTAGCTCATTTGATCGGTAATTGCTGTATATGCAAATGTTATTCAATTTTCAATCTTAACTATTTAATCTGCCAAGAGAGATGCAAGATTTCGTTTAAACTGCTCAAAACCGTATTTCTTGATCGCTTTTTGTCTAAGCATCTCTGGTTTATACAAGATTGATAATGAATGCTTGTTCATCAGAATTTGGACGATAGTCTCTCCTATTTCGTCGATGCTGTCAGGATTAACTAAAACACCTAATTCCCCATTGCACAAAGCATCGATCGCACCGTCTTGATTGCCGCCAATTGTCGGCTTGCCACAGGCTAATGCTTCTAAATAGACAATTCCAAATCCTTCTCCCTTACTAGGCATCGCAAACAGATCGCAGAGATTGTAGTAATCTGCTAATTCGTCATCTGAGACAAAGCCCGCAAAGGTTACGCAATCTCTGACATCCAGATCATCAACCATCGTTTCGATGCGATCGCGGTCATCACCCTTGCCAACTAACAGATAACAAATATTGGGAATCTGACGGCGAATAGCGGGTAGAGCTTGAATGATCTGGTCATAGCCTTTATAGCGATCGCCACTAGCCAACCTAGTCACAGTTAAAATGATTGGCTGATCAGGATGTAACTGATGGCGGTCTAGTAAATATTGAGGTTTAGGTTTAACCGTAAATTGAAGAGCGTCAAAAGTTACGGGTAGAAGTGGAATTCGATCAGGTGAAATATTTTGTTCACGGACAATGCGATCGCGAGTATAGTCACCAATAGAAACAATCTTTTGGGCTGACTTCAGTCCATCTATTCTAGATTTATCTTCAATATTCCATGCATCAATGCCATAGACAATTACCCAATATGGGATTTTCAACAAGTTAAATATCTTTGCCGCAAGGGGTGAAAAATTTATATGACCACAAATAATTAAATCAGGGCGTTCTTTGATCGCAGCTAATAAAACTTGAGCAGCAAAGATCGGCGTATGCCAAAAAGTCGCTTTCCATCTCCCCGCAAAGCTGATTTTGGTCTGTTCGTTAAACTTAATATCTTCCGTTGCGTGAGTATCGTTCTTGAGAAACACATGGCGATCGCTATTTGGTAAAACTTGTTCTAAAGCCTGAATTAAAAAAGCAGAATAAACCTGAATACCACCTTTGAATTGAAAGATATCAGGTAGCCAAGCATGGATTTTAGAAGTTCTAGGCATCTTGATATTTAATGAAGAAAAAGTTTTTTGTGGCGCGGTTTCGCAGCTCACCACCAATTAGGGGGTAGAAATTTAAAGCAGTACAAAATAGGTATTGCCCACAATAAGAAAACAGAAGCCCCCCTGCAATAAGTTACAAGGGGCAATTCATGAATTGTCCCTACATTGAAACAAGGGTTTCAATGTAGTTTTGCGTGAGTCCTAATCTTTTTGGGGTTTAGCGAAAGCCTCTTCCCTGTGAAGATTCAGTCCATAACATTAGCTCTCCGTCGGCATTTGCCGCTGCTAATTTTTTACCTTGCGGTTGCCATTGCATCGCTGTGATCTCACCCATTGGGGTTTCTAGCGCTTGCACCCAATCCTTAGCATCTTTCCAAATCGCGATTCTGCCATTCTCATCGGCGGAGGCAAGTACTTCAGATTTGGGCTTGAAGGCAACAAAGCCGACGATGCTGTTATGTCCTTTGATCACTTCACCTTCCCAACCGACATTTAGATCAGCATGTTTTTCCCACACAACCACATCGGAACCACTAGAGGAAGCTAATAGCGGCGAAGTTTTGCTAGCCGACCAATCAAAGCAACGAATCTTCCCAGGGAAGCCTTGCATCCGCCAAGGTGAAGCATCAAAATCAGTGCCTAGCCATTGCATTACCACAACCAAATTATCGAGGGTACTGGCGACCAAATATTCACCTGCGCGATCCCAAACCATTTTTGCCGTCGCAGTCGGCATTTCAAACCGAATCGGATCTTCGTACCAATCCTTAGCTGACCAAACCTTCAGCCCACCATCACCGCCAATCGTAAGTAGTTCACCACTTGGATGCCATGCGATCGCAAGTACCGTTGATTGCTCAAAATGCAAAGTCGTCACAATATCGAGAGTTTCTGCGCTCCAGATTTGGACATACTTGCCGAAACTAAATGCAAATTCGGGCTTTGTGGGATGCCAAACCAGATGCTCGATCCATGTTTTACCAAGATCGAGCGTGGCTGCGATCGCAGGTTGTTCGCCAGCTAATTCCCAGACGCGGACCTTACCATCCTGTCCTCCTGCCGCAATCCAACGCCCATCTGCCGAAAAGCCTAAACAATCTAAGGAAATTTCAGTTGGTGCTTGTAATTCAATTAGCTTTTGAGAGAGGTCATTACCTGCTTTTGCGTCATCAAATAGCGCTACCTCACCCGAAGCTGTGGCGGCGACGAGATATTTGCCATTGGGTGACCATGCGATCGCGGTGACATATTCACTGAGGGTA
>JANNDZ010000711.1:0-1581 GCA_031378395.1 Pseudanabaena sp. OTE_75_metabat_487_sub | reverse complement strand
AACCCAAAGAAGCTGATTCGCCCGCGAAGCGGGCGAATCAGCTTCTTTGGGTTCAGGTTTTTATTATGCCTAGCTACTTAGAATAGATATGTGATTTAAGTATACAACCACCAATATTTATGCCTCAAATAGCCAGTAACGCTGGGAAAAAACCTGAAATATCATTTGGACAATCGATCGCATTAGTCTGGCATCGGCGCGATTTGCGAATTGATGACAATCCTGCCCTAAGTGAGGCGATCGCCAGAGTTGGGGATCAGGGGAGCGTGCTGGGAGTATTTATTTTTGACCCTGACATTCTTGATGATGGCGTGACCGAGGGGAGCAAGGTTGACTTTATGCTGGGTTGTTTGCGCGAGTTGCAAGCTAACTATCGGAGGTTGGGCAGTGATTTATTGTTCATGTATGGTCAGCCGATTAATTCAATTTGCGAACTAGCCAAAGCAATTAATGCTAGTCATATCTTTTTTAATCAAGATGTTGAGCCTTTTGCCATCAAACGCGATCGCGCCGCTACTCTTGCCTTGCAGGAATTAGGAATTAAAGTTCAGAGTTTTATAGATATTGGTTTGATTGCGCCCGATGCGATCGCTACCCAAGCTGGTGAGCCTTACAAGGTTTACACTCCTTTTTGGCGCAATTGGCAAAGTAAGTCTAAGCCAAAGCCTTTTGATGCTCCGAAGAAATTAACGGGTTTAGCTAGTTATGAGAATCTGCCTGTAATTTCTTTCCCAAGTTTGCGCGAACTCAAATTTATTAATGACATCACTTTGCCGAAATCTGGGGAATCCGCTGCCTTAGAGCTATTAAAGACCTTTTGCGATAGTCATGGGATCTTACGCTATCAAACTGAACGTGATTTTCCTGCTCATGCGGGCACATCGACACTTAGTCCACATTTGCGATTTGGGACGGTGGGGATTAGAAGAGTTTGGGAAAAGGCGATCGCGGCTGAGCAGCTAGTCCGTAGCGAAGAAGAAGCCACGGGGATCACCACTTGGAAGCAGGAATTAGCATGGCGAGAATTTTATCAGCATGTGCTTTTTTACTTCCCCGAATTAGAAACGGGTGCATATCGTCCGCAGATGCGAAATTTCCCTTGGGATGATGATGATGAGAAATTTGTGGCATGGTGCGAGGGGCGCACAGGCTATCCGATTGTCGATGCTGCAATGCGGCAGCTTAATCAAACAGGCTGGATGCATAACCGTTGTCGAATGATTGTTGCTAGTTTTTTAACCAAAGATTTGATTATTAATTGGCAATGGGGCGAACGCTATTTTATGCAGAAATTACTGGATGGTGATTTGGCGGCAAATAATGGTGGTTGGCAATGGAGCGCCTCTAGTGGCATGGATCCAAAGCCCTTAAGGATTTTCAATCCTGCTTCGCAAGCCCGTAAGTATGATCCTGAGGGTGAATATATTTTGCGTTGGTTACCTGAATTGCAAGGCTTAACTACGGCTGAGCTACTGAGTGGCAATATTCCGCCGCACCAGTGCAAAAAGCGCGATTATCCTTTACCAATTGTAGATCATAGTATTCAGCAGCAAAAGTTTAAGCAGATTTATAAAGATTGCA
>JANNDZ010000632.1:0-2065 GCA_031378395.1 Pseudanabaena sp. OTE_75_metabat_487_sub | reverse complement strand
AAAGCACCACAACCCTATTTGTTACAGCAATTATCGATCAAACGAACCAAGAAATTTTTTAAAAGTGTTACTAAGCAACACTTTTAAAAAATTTCTTGGTTCAGGTTTAAGCGCAAAGCGCTATAAGTCTACACAAGAACTATATGCCGATCGCGGTCAACCTTTAGCCATCCTTCATCTTGTAATAGCTTCATTGCTCTAGTTACAGTTACACGAGTACTACTAATGGCGCTAGCAAGATGTTGATGCGTAAGGCGCACGGTTAAACGAGTTCCACCTTCCACAGGAATGCCTACTTCTTGCTTAAGCAAAAGCAGAATTTGACGGAGACGCTCTTCAACCCGCTTGTTACTAACCAGTGCTAACAAAGACTCGGTTTGCTGAAGACGACGATTAAGGTGTTGCAAAATCCCTTGATAGAGTAATGGAGAATTCTCTAACTCGATCAAAGTGAAACGCATCAAGTCAATATCTGATAGGGCGCTCGCTTGATATGGGTCGAGGTTGGTTAGAGGTAAGCCAAATGGCATTGCTTGCACGGCAAAGCCAACCAGAACTTCATCACCTGAAGGATGCAAGGTATTGAGTTGCACCACTCCTCGACAAACCACCCATACTTCATAGGGATACATGGGAATAATTTGTCCACTTTTGTAAGTGTGCATGGTGCGACCGCGATAAATTTCTTCGAGCGATCGCCGCCAGTCAGTTACCGAAGTTGTGGAGTTAAGGTTGAAACTTGAGAACGTATATGTCATAAAAGCATGAGGTACATATTCGTTATCCTATGTGTTTCTCGACACTATCGGGTTAAGCCTAGTTTATCTAATCAATAAATTTTTCTTAAATCCTGTCATAAACCGAAAAAAGGTGTCACGAAGTGACACCTTTTTTCGGTTTATTTGAGAACTAGCGTAATATTATTGTCCTTGGGCGGAATATCAGTAAAAGCTTCAAAATATTCTTTTGCTAATGTAGGGAAATTGGGAAACTCAAACTTGGCATCGCCATCGGCAATATAAGCCCAAAAATAGCGAAGTTCAGGAGTGAGCTTCTCAGCAAGTTCTAGAGGTAAATTAAGAGGGGGATTCGTCAATAGCCTCACTACAAATGGATGTGAGTGATCACCCATCCATTCCCGTGAGAAATGTAATAAATCAGCTTGCTCAGGAATTGATTTGACCCGAAAAGATTCAATCTCTAAGCGATCGCCTGATGCATCAGAAATGTAACTAAGAACGCGATAGGGATGAGGATAACTGACCAGAGAGCCTGTAGTAATATCATAAAGATTGTAGCGATCACTATAAGCTATATCTTGCACATGCAGATGTCCAGTGAAAACCAGCTTCACATTTGCCTGATGTAAAATTTTGCACAAGCGCTCAGTATTACCAAGCATATAGCGTTTACCGAGCGCATTGCATGACTGATCATGCATATGCTCCAGCACATTATGATGAATGGTTACTAGATTCAATTCGTAATTTTGATTTTCTAGAACTAATTGCAACCAGTCTAACTGCTCTTCATCAATCCAACCTATTTGTTGTTCATTGTCATCAAATTGATTGGAATTCAATCCAATTAGGCGCACATTAGGCAGTACTTCGCATTCATAATACAGTTTATTTGGTTCGCTCAGACCATACTCAAAGCCAAACTTAGTATAATGCGGCGTAAACTGATCAAAGGTTTCTATTCTGGGAACATCATGGTTTCCTGCAATCACATAAACAGGATAGGGAAGTTTAGCGAGGCAATCCGATAGCCATTGATGGTTTTCTGGCTCACCATGTTGAGTGAGATCTCCAGGTAAAAGCAGAAAGTCTAAATCTAGGGTAGCCAGTTGCGACAGTACCTCTTCAAATGCGGGGATACTGTACTCAACGAGATGAAATCGCGAAGGATGCTGCCAAATCGTATGGGGCAATGCGATATGCAAATCGGAGGCGATCGCAAATTTAAACTTAAGTGCCACCTAGATCCAAACCATGAATAATTACCTTTTGATTATAGGGTATAGCTAGATAAAACCCAAAAAGGAGATGCGGCGCGAAGCGCC
>JANNDZ010000489.1:0-2813 GCA_031378395.1 Pseudanabaena sp. OTE_75_metabat_487_sub | reverse complement strand
GTTGCAGTTTTGCCTGATCCGACGATTGGCGATAAAGTTAAGTACGCTTTCACTAAGGCTAAGGAGTATTTCAACAGCGTAACTAAGAAGAAATAAAAACCAAATAGAGTTGCAGCGCGAAGCGCCGCAACTCTATTTGGTTTTTTATTACTCCATTCGTACCTCCAGAAATAGGCATTATAACTGACGTTACGTGGAAGGAGTTCCTGTAATGGCATAGGTTGGGGGCTGCTACGGGGACACAGCCCCTACGGGAACCTTTGATTTTGCTGATAGGGGCAATCCCCCCGTGGCTGCCCTGCTTGTCTACCAGCAAGAGATTCATTATCTGCGTTCCACGTAATATCAGTTATAAAGTAAATGATTAGTGGGAAAGGTTAGATTAGGTTCATTCACCTACCCTAACCTTTCCCGATTGAATTGCATCAAATACTGATTGAATTTGATAAACCTCTTGATCAGTTAGCCCTGAATTCTCAAATAAAGCATTGAAAATTGCTTTACTAAAATATAAATAACCTTTACGGCTAATCATCCCTGACTGCATAATACGATGAACAACTTCATCAAGACTAATTGAATTAGTTGGAGTCCCGCTAGTTGTCTCTTCGGGCAATTTAAACTCAGAATTTTGTGTACTTGGGTTGGCAAAACTAGGACTAGATAATCCAGAAATTGGCTGATTAGAAATCGTCGGGGAACTTACAGATTTACCTCTATCAGGAAGACAACGATTAATTGCTGCTTTAAGCATCTCAGGATCAAATGGCTTAGTAAGGTAGTCATCAGCTCCTATTTCCATACATTTCATAACGCTATCCATTTCTTCGACAGCCGATATCATAATTACGGGAATATCACGGAGCCTTGAGTCTTCTTTCAAATATTTAAGAACTGCATATCCATCAATTTCAGGCATCATGATATCTAAAAGGATTAGATCATAAAGATTCGCTTGAATCATTGATAGCGCTTCTCTTCCATCACCAGCCATTGACAAATTAAAATCTCTTCTATGCAACCGCCGAGCAAGCATATCGCGATTTATTTCATTGTCATCAACAATCAATACTTGGAAATTTTGAATTCCCATTTTTGCCACCCGTTATTTAAAATCTCAATTTTTGATTGTCAGTCAGTTGACCATACTTTTACACAGTTTCGTCCCTCTCGCTTTGCCTGATACAGTGCTAAGTCTGCTTCTTTAATTAATTGTTGAGATGTAAAAATTTGGGTGTGAGGGCTAATAGTTGACGTTCCTAAACTAGCCGTAACACAAGAATTTATCTGTGAAGAACTATGACTTATATTAATGCTTTCAATAGCATAACGGATTTGTTCTGCACAAAATTCTGCTCCCAATTCATCAGTGTCTGGCAAAATTATTGCAAATTCTTCACCTCCATACCTTGCTAACGTATCCCTCGGACGCTTGATCACCTGTGAAGCAGCAATCGCCACTTGACATAGACAATCATCTCCCGCTAGATGCCCATAAGTGTCATTGTATTTCTTAAAGTAGTCTATATCAAATAATATGAGTGAGAGAGATTTCTTTTCTCTGTGGGCTGCGTTCCATTCTCTTTCTAGGACAGTATCAAAATAACGGCGATTGGCAATACCAGTCAATCCATCACGATGGGACAGCGCTTCTAGCTCATTTTTAATAACTTCTAAATCGTGATATGCAACAGCAAGCTCCTTATACGCTGCCTCTAGTTTCTGATTATTTAAAACTTCGCGATCGTGCAATATTTTCTTCTCCAAACAGGCACTTACCCTTGCTTTGAGAAGGACACGATCATAGGGTTTGATCAAGTAATCTTCAGCCCCCTTTTGAATGCACGCAAGCATCATTTCTTTTTCATCTAAAGCAGAAATAATAATTACAGGAATCACCCGCGATTGGTGATTATCCTTAAGATGCGTCAATGTCTCTAAGTCATTCATTACTGGCATCATCATATCCAGCAAGATTAAATCTATCGAGTTTGAAGCAACAATTTCTAGCCCGCTTTTGCCCCCATCCGTCAACGTAATATCTGAATATCCTAAATTTTTTAAATGACGATAGAGAATCTCTCGATTCATCGGATCATCATCAATAACTAATAATTTTGCATCACTAATTTCTGGCATACTTTTTTAATAACTGCTCAATCTTTCCTAATAATCGTGCAAATTCTATGGGCTTGGTGTCGTAATCGTCACAACCAGCTTCGATACCTTTCTCGCGATCGCCGACCATAGCATGTGCTGAGCAACCAATAATCGGAATATTTTGAGTAGCAGTTATTTGCTTCAAGCGTTTTGTAGCTTCCCATCCATCTAAAATTGGTAGACTCATGTCCATGACGATCAGGTCAGGCAGCTCTGTTTGGGCAGTTACTACACCCGACTCACCATCAACGGCAACTACAACTTCAAAACCGCGACGGATTAGTCTGCGTGACAGCATATCGCGATTCATTTCATTATCTTCTACCAGCAGGATTTTGGGCATAGACATCTCTTGATAATATCTAAATTACTATAGTTTGGTAAATAAGGTAAAAGGCTTATTATGAGAGCCTTTTAATACCAATTCACAAAAGTGTCGCCACACTTTTGTGAATTGAAAACCAAACCCCATAAGGGTTTTAAAAACACAAAATGGCTACGCCATTTTGTGTTTTGGTATAAGTGACTCTGCATAATTAAAATAAAAGAACAAAACCTGTACCGCCCGCTTAGCGGGTGGTACAGGTTTTGTTCTTTAGTGTGTAGGTACTTACCTTAGTTATTTGCCCATACCAAGCTGCTGAGCTTTTTGG
>JANNDZ010000349.1:0-5519 GCA_031378395.1 Pseudanabaena sp. OTE_75_metabat_487_sub | reverse complement strand
TGGGCTGAACATTTTATTTGGACTGCTGGCGGAACTGTAATTAAAGGTATGACCTCAATCGGAAGGGCTACATGTAATCGCTTTGATCTAAATGATATGCGGTATCCTGAAGGTGATTCGATTCGCAGTACAAGGCAATTTTGGATTCAAACAGGACTACATCCGCCATCGCTTGATCCGATTGCCACATAATGTAATCGCCTTTCTCATAAAGTCAGCTAATCGTTAGAATAATCTCTTCATGACTATTAATTAGAATTTCACCACTTACTCGATCGCTCCCTTCTCGATATCCGTCAAGAGTTTGATTTGCTTTCATTCATTAAATAAGACCAAATTTCCTTATTCAAGTTAGCATAGCTAAAAATTTCACAATCCATACAGGCTATTTGTTTTTATCAAGGGACGATCGCTTCAAATCACCATATCCGTTGAAACTACCATGACAGGTTTACGTCGAATCATCTGTTCTACTCAAGGAGCGATCGATCTCCAAATTAACGGAGCATTGGGTATTTCCTTTAATGATTTAAATAGCGATCGCGCCGCTAAGTTACCTGAGATTTGTCAGTTTTTATATCAACAAGGGCTAGACGGATTCTTGCCTACACTTGTTACTACATCCATTGAGCAAACACATCGATCGCTACTTGTTCTTGCCAAGGCAATCTCCTATCAAAAGCGAAATCCTAATCCTCTCGAAGCCAAAATTTTAGGCGTACATCTCGAAGGGCCATTTCTTCATCCCGACAAAAGGGGCGCACATCCTCAGCAACATTTATTACCGCTTAATCTCGATACATTGCAACAAGTATTAGGCGATTACACCGAAATAATTAAACTTGTCACCCTAGCGCCCGAAATCGATCCCACAGGCGAAACCATAAAATATTTACGCGATCGCAATATTACTGTCAGCTTAGGACACTCTACGGCTAATGCTGAGCAAACTAGAATAGCGATCGAGCAGGGCGCAACAATGGTCACGCATGCCTTTAATGCCATGCCCAGCTTGCATCATCGCGATGTCGGTTTGTTAGGTGAAGCAATTTTAAGCGATCGGGTTTGGTGCGGGTTAATCGCCGATGGAGTTCATGTTTCACCACAGATGGTAAAACTGCTTTATCGAATGACAAACAAAGTTTTTCTAGTCAGCGACGCGCTTGCACCTCTCGGCTTAGCTGATGGCACTTATCCTTGGGATGATCGCCAGATTACGATTAAAAATGGCACAGCTCGATTACCCGAAGGCATGCTCTCAGGTACGACCCTTCCGCTGATTAAAGCCGTGAATAACCTGATCGAGTGGGGAGTTTGTGAACCAGAAAATGCAATTAAGTTAGCGATCGACTCTCCCCGCCTTGCCATAAATCTAGAGATCGCTCCAGATGCACCTCAGAGGCTAACTTGGTGTAGGTACTCGTTCTCTTGCGCTATGGCTCCCGAATTTGCTCCACCCGATTTTAAAGCCGTCCGTACTTCGTTCGGTTGTGAAGTTAACTAAAAAACAGTTTTTGATTGTCGCGGCTTCGCCGCGACAATCAAAAATCGGTTCATAAGCTTGGCATACTATCAGACATAGCATGGGTTTCAGACTTAGGATTACCATTAAGATTTTGATTGGTAGCAATTAACTCTTGCGGCTGATGCATTTTCAAAATCAATGACAAACTTTGCTTGAGCTTAGTTCTTGGCACAACCGCATCTACAAATCCATGATCGAGCAAATATTCTGATGATTGGAAACCATCAGGAATTTTTTGCTTGAGGGTCTGCTCGATGACGCGCCGCCCTGTAAAACCGATTAAAGCCTTAGGCTCAGCCAGAATAATATCGCCGAGCATGGCAAAACTCGCAGTCACGCCGCCCGTAGTGGGATTTGTCAAAACAGGGATATATAGCAAATTGGCTTGCCGATGACGCTCAAGAGCCGCCGAGGTCTTTGCCATTTGCATCAAGCTCAAAATCCCTTCTTGCATCCGTGCCCCACCCGAAGCACAAAATATCAAAGCAGGAAAGCGTTTTGCAGTAGCAGCTTCTAGCATCCGTGTGATTTTTTCACCCACTACCGATCCCATACTGCCGCCCATAAAGCGAAAATCCATTACTGCCATTGCAGCATCACAGCCATCGATCTTGCCAGTTCCAGTGATCACCCCATCACTTAAACCAGTTTTTTGCTTATATTCTTTGATGCGATCAATATAAGGCTTGCGATCTTTAAAACCTAAAGGATCGCAAGAAGTTAGATCTGCGTCCATTTCCAGCCATGTACCAGCATCAATCAACTGAGCTATGCGCTCATAGGCATTGACCTGATTGTGATGACCACATTCTGGGCAAACCATCAAATTGATTTTTAGATCCTTTACATAGGTTAAAGCACCACAAACAGAACATTTGTGCCACAAACCGTCAGGAATTTCACGTTCTTGAGAATTTTGATTTAGATTAGGAGTTTTGCGGTGATATGCTTCACCTGCACGGGAACGGGTTTCAGCAAACCAATCAAACAGTGACATAG
Organism: Pseudanabaena sp. OTE_75_metabat_487_sub; assembly: GCA_031378395.1. GTDB lineage: Bacteria > Cyanobacteriota > Cyanobacteriia > Pseudanabaenales > Pseudanabaenaceae > Pseudanabaena. Next base: position 2,995 of record JANNDZ010000349.1, on the reverse strand, counting down.
CGGCTCACGGTTTACAGAATAAGCTTTAGTTGTCAATGTTGAAAGACGACAACTGTAGCTAAAAATACAAGTATAACTTTGTCATCATACAGCGCTTTGCGATCGCAGTAAAACTGAAGGGCGATGTAAAGTATCGCCCTTCAGTTTTATTCTAAGCTGTCACTTGGTTTTTGCTTCACACGCTCAACTTGGGAGTATTTCTCAACTGTTTGAGTTACTTCAAATAGTGATTGCTGTAACGGTTTAATTGCAGTTTGTAAGTCTTCATAGGTAGCTTCTTCAGCTTCATATAAATTCTTGAGAGCTTCCATGTTTTTGAGCGTAGGTTCGCGCAAACTTGTCGTGATCACCGATGGACCATTGTCTCTGAGGATTTCTTCAACAGTACGAATCAGGTTAGATGCTTGGTTCCGCATATTCGCTAATTCACGACGAGCCTCATCTTCTTCAGAATAGACTTCAGCTTCCATCCGCATTCTCTCAATTTCGCTAGGACTCAAGCCTCCAGTATTGGTGATGCTAATACTTTGCTCAACCCCAGTATCAATATCTCGCGCTGATACCTTGAGAATGCCGTTAGCGTCAATATCAAAGGAAACCTCGATCTGCGGAATACCGCGAGGCGCGGGACGAATTCCCTCAAGCTCAAACTTGCCGAGGCTCTTATTGTCCTTTACCATTGCCCGTTCACCTTGAAGCACATGGATTTCTACTGCCGATTGGTTGTCAACGGCAGTGGAGAAAATCTGAGACTTGCTAGTAGGGATGGTGGTGTTACGTTCTAGGTTTTTGGTAAATACACCGCCTTGAGTTTCTAGTCCGATTGAAAGCGGAATTACGTCTAGTAGTAAGAGATCTTTAACCTCGCCGCCTAAGATCCCCGCTTGCACAGCAGCCCCGATCGCAACAGCTTCATCAGGGTTAACTGACTGATCTGGCTTTTTGCCATCAAAAAATCTGGAGATCGCATCCTGTACCGAAGGAATACGGGTGGAGCCACCAACTAAAATAATTCGATTGATTTCTTTTGGTAATAACCCCGCATCTTTGAGCGCTTGAGCTGTTGGTTCGAGTGTTGATTTGACTAAAGCGGCTGTAATCTCATCAAATTTAGAGCGGGTAAAGTCTAGCTCAATAGTCTTTGGACCTGTTGCGTCAGATGCGATAAATGGCAGGCTAATAAGGGTTGAAGGTGCACTTGAAAGCTCAATTTTGGCTTTTTCAGCGGCTTCTTTGAGTCGCTGTAAAGCAGTTTTGTCGGCGGCTAAGTCAATTCCCTCTTTTTGTTTGAAGTCAGCAACCATCCAATCTACAATCACTGCGTCGAAGTCATCACCACCAAGGTGATTATTTCCCGATGTTGCCTTAACTTCAAAAATACCATCGCCAAGTTGAAGCACCGACACATCAAACGTACCGCCGCCAAGGTCAAACACTAGAACAATCTGATCTTGATCTTGCTTGTCCAAGCCATAGGCGAGTGCTGCTGCCGTAGGTTCATTGACAATCCGCAAAACCTCCATGCCCGAAATTGCGCCAGCGTCTTTGGTCGCCTGGCGCTGAGTATCGGTGAAATAAGCAGGTACGGTAATAACCGCTTGTGTCACTTCTTCGCCAAGATAGTTTTCGGCATCTTGCTTCAGCTTTTGCAAGATCATTGCCGAAATTTCTTGGGGAGTGTAGGCGCGATCGCCGATCTGAACATCGACAGTATTATCTTTACCCTTAACCGCAGTGTAAGGAACGCGGCTGCGCTCCTGTTCAGTCTCATCCCAGCTACGACCAATAAATCGCTTGATACTATAAACCGTATTTACTGAGTTAGTAACCGATTGACGCTTAGCAACCTGCCCAACAATCCGCTCGCTGCTGTCTTTGACAAAAGCGACAATACTAGGTGTGGTGCGCCCTCCCTCTGCACTAGAGATGACAACGGGTTTACCACCCTCTAAAACAGAAACACAACTGTTTGTCGTACCAAGGTCGATCCCAATTACTTTCGACATATTCGCCAGTTCCGTTAAAAGCTTTTTTAAAGTTTAGCTTAATGAATTTCTGAATAATGTACCCTAATAATGCATTTCAAGATGCAATCGCGATCGCAATCTTGAAATATTTATACTAGTTAGATTCGCCAGAGCTATCTTCGGTCTTATTTTCAGAGGGTGCACTATTGCCACCATCAATTTTCCCAGATGATACTTTAACCAAAGAATGACGCAAAACTCGGTCATCGCTGACTAAATATCCAGGTCGCAGTTCTTCAGTAATTATGCCTTCGTCATACTCGGACGATGGTTCTTGCATAATTGCTTCATGGAAATTAGGGTCAAAGTCTTGACCGACACATTCCATTCTAACTACACCTGTTTCTTTGAGGCATTTGAGTAGTTGTTTGTATACCGATTGATAACTTTTGTGAATTGACGCTTCACCATCAGTTTTTGGTGAAATTTGTAACTGCGCCCGTTCAAAGTCGTCAACTACAGGCAATATTTTTTTGAGTATCTTGCCTGTAATTGTGCCTTCTTGCTCTTCTTTATCGCGCTCAGTACGTTTACGAAAATTCTCGAAATCGGCATACAGTCGCAAGTACTGCTGCTTGCGATCGTCTAGCTGCTCTCTTAGCGATGTTGACTCAGCGATCAAACCGTTAATTTTGTCTAGCGTTGCGGCTGCCGCTGCGGTTGCTTTACTTGCTTCAGGTTTTGATTCGTTAGTTGTAGTCGCAGATACTTGAGAGTCTTCTGGCACAGTTGTTTCTGGATTTGTGATTTGATTTAATTCTTCGGTTGCAAGTTGTTGCAGCCGAGACTCAAGTACGTCATCATCTTCATCGATGAGGTCGTCAGAACTTAGGATGTTTTCTTCTTCGATCATTGCGGTAATACTCTTTTCGCGCTTTTCAGACTAACAGTTAATTGCTAAGAGTTAACATTTAATTGAAATTTTAGGGTTTGGTTTTGACGATTTTTGCCAATCAACACGATTTTAC
>JANNDZ010000456.1:0-1610 GCA_031378395.1 Pseudanabaena sp. OTE_75_metabat_487_sub | reverse complement strand
ATAGCGATTTGCCGTAACTCTCTTTTGGGTTTTGAATTTGTCATAAACATGACAGGTATACTTTTAGAAGGTGATTTTGTTTTATTTAGGGACTAGCAGTAAAATAAAGAGCTCTGATCTATAATCTACAAAATGTTTGATAACAACTGGATTGAGACTTTGAAATATGATCAGCAAGGATTGATTCCTACGATCGCACAAGATCACCAAGATGGCACAATTTTGATGATGGCATGGATGAATCGTCAAGCGTTAGAATTAACGGTTTCAACTGGTGAAGTCCATTATTGGAGTCGCTCGCACTAAGAGCTATGGCATAAGGGCGCAACTTCAGGACATATATTTTTTGGAAATCTTTCGTTAATTATAATAGGACTCACACAAAAAACGAAATGCAGGGGTAATTCATGAATTGCCCCTGTGATAAAATATTGATTGTCTTAATGAGAGATAGTTTATCCAAAACCCAATGTGTGAGGCTTTTGATAAATTAATTAATAAATTTTTTTAATGTGTCAAGAGTCATTGTATAAGGTGGATAGCGCCACTTGAGATCGAAGCGAAAAGAGTTTTTGAGTACACTTTTACGATGGGAGAAAGTATCAAAACTTGCCTTGCCGTGATAGCTACCCATACCGCTATGACCGACACCACCAAAGGGAAGTTCTGGATTACCTAAGTGCATGATCATATCGTTGAAACAACCTCCACCGTAAGAAATCTCTTGGAGAATGCGCCCCTGATTTTGTTTGCTACTGGAGAAGAAATATAGGGCTAGAGGTTTAGGTTGAGCCTTGATAAAGGCGATCGCATCTGAGAGTTGGTCATATTCCAAAATCGGCAAGATTGGACCAAAAATTTCCTCTGCCATAATTTTCGAGTTAGGAGACACTGCATCAATGATGGTGGGCGCAATAAAGCGATCGCTTTTATCGCTGTTTCCACCGATTAGCACTTTGCCTTCATTGAGCAAACTTACGAGGCGATCGAATTGGCGATCGTTGACAATACGCGCAAAATCTGGACTTTGTTGCGGATTTTCACCAAAGAATGTTTTTACACATTCTAATAATTTTTCAATTAGGGCAGATTTGATACTTTTCTGTACTAATAGATAATCAGGAGCGACACATGTTTGACCAGCATTATAGAACTTACCCCAGATAATTCGCTTCGCAGTAACTTCTAAATTACAGGTTTCATCGACAATACATGGGCTTTTGCCACCAAGTTCTAAGGTGACAGGAGTTAGATGCTTTGCCGCAGCTTCCATGACTATTTTGCCGATCGCAGTTCCACCAGTGAAGAAGATATGGTCAAATTTTTCGGCAAGTAAAGCTTGATTAGTCTCGATACCACCTTCAATTGCAGTGATAAAATTGGAATCGAAGTTGTTGTTAATGATTTTAGCGATCGCATTGGAAGTATGAGGCGTATGCTCTGAAGGCTTAAGTATCGAGCAATTACCTGCGGCAATCGCCCCAATTAGAGGTTGGATTGTCAGAGCAAAAGGATAGTTCCAAGGTGCAACGATCAATACTATGCCTAAGGGTTCAGTATAGATATAACTAGAACTAGGAAATAAATTTATAGGAGTCCCCACTTTTTGG
>JANNDZ010000453.1:0-12116 GCA_031378395.1 Pseudanabaena sp. OTE_75_metabat_487_sub | reverse complement strand
ACCCATTTTGAACTTGCAAATCTACTAGTTATAGTTGATGAAAATGGCTATCAAGCAATGGGAACGACAGAAGAAGTGATGCGGCTTGGCAACATTGCTGATAAGTTTCGAGCCTTTGGCTTGGAAACGAGAGAAATAGACGGACATGATGAACTAGCACTAGACCAGACAATTCATGAATTAATGCATTTAAATTCGACGGCTCCCAGAGCAATCGTCGCTAATACGGTCAAAGGCAAAGGCGTATCGTTCATGGAAAATGATAATCGCTGGCATTATACTCGTCTCACCGATGAGACATATAAATCTGCGATCGCCGAACTTAAGCATCAGGAATTGGCAGCAATATCATGAGAAATGCTTTTTCGAGCGCTTTGGTTGCAGCCGCTAAATCTGATCCACGCATACTCTTACTTACAGGCGATCATGGCTATGCTCTATTTGATGAATTCCGTAAGGTCTGCCCTGATCAATACATAAATGCTGGTGTTGCCGAACAGAATATGGTCGGCGTAGCCGCAGGTTTAGCAAAGGCTGGCTTTAAACCCTTCGTCTATGGTCTAAGTGCGTTTGTGCCGATTCGCGTGTTAGAACAAATTAAGCTAGATGTTTGTTACGAGCAGTTGCCTGTAGTATTTATCGGTGATGGAGCAGGTGTTGTTTATAGTAGTCTAGGTTCTAGCCACCAAAGCACAGAAGACATTGCGGCATTACGTGCAATTCCACATATAACCATCTTGTCGCCTGCCGATCGCTACGAAATGCAGCAATCTATGAATCTAGCTTTGCAATCCTCTCAACCCGTCTATCTACGCATGGGCAAGGCTGACTTGCCGAGCATTCATTCTTTTATGCCTGATTTCCAGTTGGGAGAGTTATGCCGTATAAAACATGGAACTAATACCATGTGTTTTATTGCTACTGGCTCTATGGTGTCAACCGCAATAACTGTTAGTGAAAAATTTGATAATGTTACAGTCTGGAGTTCACCTTGTATTAAACCGTTAAATGTTGAGCAAGTGAATAAGATTGCTCAATCTCATTCACTTATAGTGACTTTAGAAGAGCATTCAATATATGGAGGACTAGGATCTGCGATCGCGGAAATAACGTCAGAGTATTTTCCGACTAGAATTTGCAGAATCGGTGTTCAAGATAAGTTCTCCAAATTTTGTGGGAGTTATCAATATTTAATGAAAGAACATCATTTAGATATTGAATCAGTTGTTAAACAAATAAACAAATCAATTAAATATATGCACTAGATTTGAATACAATTGTTTTGTTTAACGTCATAGCAATCTAACAGCAATGAATAAATCACTTATTATTAAAACGAAAAACAGTAAATTTGTTAAATTTTTATGCGTTGGGGTAATTAACACCCTATTCGGTTATAGCATTTTTAGTCTGTTTATTTTTTTTAAACTAGACTACCGCTTTGCATTACTTGTTGCTACAATTTGTGGAGTATTATTCAATTTTAAAACCATTGGAATTCTAGTTTTTAAGACTAAAAGTAATAGATTAATAATCCGTTTTTTTGCAGTTTATTTATCGACTTACTTGCTGAATATTGGAGCTTTACAAATCACCAATTCTCTAGGGATCAATGTGCTAGTAGCACAAGCGATGTTATTATTGCCTCTAGCAATTGTTTCTTATTTCTTAAACAAAAAATTTGTATTCAACGGTAAAAAGAAATGAAAACAATTAGTATAGTTACACCTTGTTATAACGAGGAAGATAATATTCAAGATGTGTATTTTCAGGTTAAACAGATTTTTGATGGGCTAGAACAATATAACTACGAACATCTCTTTATAGATAATGCTTCTAAGGATAAAACAGTTAAAATACTCAAAGAAATTGCTAAAGAAGATCAAAGAGTAAAGATTATCGTCAACTGTAGAAATTTCGGACCTAGTCGGTCTATGTATTATGCGCTTCTGCAAACTTCTGGTGATTCAGTGGTTCTACTCCCAGCAGATTTACAAGAGCCTCCCGAATTAATCCCTGAATTCATCCAAAAATGGGAGGATGGTTATACAGTAGTTAAGGGAGTTAAAACTTCAAGCAAGGAAAGTTTTTTGATGTACTTTTTAAGAAGTGCTTACTATTTTCTAATACGCAGAATCTCTGATATTGAACTCACTAGCCATTTTATCGGCTTTGGTCTATATGACAAAAAAGTTATAGAAGCATTAAGAGAGATTAATGATCCCTATCCTTACTTTCGTGGGCTGATAGAAGAACTTGGGTTTTATAGCATTAAAGTCGAATACGAACAAAAACGGCGCAAGAAAGGGAAAAGCAGTTATAACTTTTTTCGCTACTTTGATGAAGCAATGCTTGGCATTACTAGCCATTCCCGCATACCACTAAGACTTGCGACGATCGTGGGGTTTATTATGTCCTTCTTAAGTTTGATGGTTGCCTTTGGATATTTAATTGCCAAACTTATTTTTTGGCAGTCCTTTCCCCTAGGCACTGCGCCCATCACCGTTGGCTTATTTTTACTGGCTTCCATCCAACTCTTCTTTATCGGCATTATTGGCGAATATATAGGATTAATACATCTCAGAATTCTCAAACGCCCCTTAGTTGTCGAAAGAGAACGTATTAACTTTGAAGATGTTATCAAGTTGGGCGATAGGTAATTATGTAAGAAAGAACCTACTTAGGCATCAAATTTTTAAAGGTTCATATTTTAAATTTAAATTAACAATCTATAATCGGCAATCTGTATTTTATAACTAACAATTATGACAAGTAAAAGCATCTTAAAAAACAACTATATATTGTGGCTTCTAATATCCATAATATTTACTGCTGTAGTTATTCATCAATCTCTTCGACAGGGACAATTAGCTCTACCACCAACCTACGATGATATTGTCTATTTTAATGATGCACTAACTAGACTAAATATTCTTTATAACAACGGATTTAATGCTTTATTTTTAAACTTTATTCAAAATCCTCCCCATTCACTACTAGCCACAATTATCCCTTTTATCGGATTTTCTCTGTTTGGAGTTAATAACTGGGCTCCCCCTATTATTAATGGAATATTTGTTTTTTTTCTCTTAGTGTTTTTAGATAAAATATCCCCAAATGCTCCAAAAATATGTAAATTGATTATTGCATTTATTTGTTTAACCTGGCCAATTACAGGACACCTAGTTATAGAGTGTAGACCTGATCTTGTTTGGGGTTTGAGTACCGCTTGTTTTACAATTCTATGCCTTCAAGAAAATACTAGGATTACAAGAACAAACAAAACTCAAATAATCATAGGTGGACTGATCGGGTTTGCACTTTTGGCAAAACCATCAATTTTTCCTATCACTTTAATTGCTGCCCTAGGCTCTTTATTCATAGCCAGTATAACTGATTTATATCTTCTCAATCTCTGGCATCAGAAATGGATAATTATAATTGCAAATTTGCGATGCCTATTTATTGCTACCTTAATAGCATCTCCATATTACGTATTGGCTTACAAAAAGGTATATGCCTATATTTATGATGTTGTATTTAGTAGTAACGCCTCAATGTGGGATCCTAATTCAAATCTATCACTCACCGATCATCTTCTATATTATTTAAGTGCGGCAAGTGGACAGATGATGATGGGGAATTGGTTGTATGCATGGATTTTTCTTGTACTTATATCTTTGGCTTTTATCTTAATAAATAAAGATTGGAACAAATTAGTTCGTTTATTACCTTTAATGGGTGGTTTCCTTATTTTATATTCGCTAGTAACTTTGCCAAAACTAAAAATGAATTTTTTTGGCGGTTCTCTTTATTTTTTCATTCTAATAACATCAATTAAAATGAGCGTAGATATATTTAAAAGCTTTAATTTTAAAATATATCAACAATATTATAAACTTGGGTATGTAGTTATTTTAATCCTTTTATTGTTTGGATTAAATCAATTTCAATGGCCTTGGTACAACTTAAGAAAGCAGTCGGAAGTTTTATCCTCGGAAATTCAATATCGAAAGGAGATGATTGAATCACTTTATAACGAGATAATATCTAGCCAAAAACTAAATCGAGTCGAAAATAGCGAGCCAATAAAAGTGTTCTTTACGGCTACCAACTTGTATTTTAATGCTAATACCTTAGATTTTTACTTTAAGAAGAATAACGTTAAAAGTCTAACTACTGATTTATACTTATCTGAAGATCTTGCTCTCTATTCAAAATCGATTGAAATGTCAGATTATATAGTATCTTTTAGCGCTGACAATACAGATACTATTGCTTGGGTTCCAAGCAAAAAAATTGGGGGACAGGTTGCAGAATTACTGGACGCAAATAAAAACTTAAAATTAATTAAGACTTATTCTAATCCCTACAATAAGAACAAGGCTCTATTGTATATAAATAAAGAATCATTTTGCCAAGGAGCACAACGTATTGAATCTGAGTCGCTCGAATGGACTAATGCGTCTTCAGATATCTATGCATGTCTTGAGATTGCAGCAACATCAATTGATTACAAGGGGGTGACTGGTCTATTCCCCTTGGAGAAATATGAACGTCGTCCTCTTCGTTGGACAAATGGCAATGCCGAAATTCCTATTGTAATTGGAGAGGGTATTCCTCCTAAGTCGTTGACTCTTAAAATTTGGAATTTGCGAGTTTCAGAAATACCTCAACTTGAAATCACTGCTAATGATGTCCCGATTTTCAAAGATCGTTTGGATTTCAAAGATCGTTTGCCTCTTAATGGATTAAAACTCAACCTTAAATTACCCCCCCTCGACAATCAAAAAGCATTGATTATTAAAGTTAACAGTGAACCTTTTCAGGTTCCAGGGGATAAGCGTAAACTTGGGATTGCGATCGAGAGTTTACAGCTACATTGAAGTTGAGTTACTAGACTAAAAGACTGGAGCAGATGAAATTCTTTAGGATGGGTTAGGATTAAAAAATTCTTTTTTTAAGTCGGTGACAATCTGGGCAGTTGGCAGGTAATGCGAGATGGGTTCTAAAATGCCGACTTTATACGGACATAAAGACACTTAAATGGGTCACTATCTAACTATATTATTGTCATAACTCATTTATTGTGAATACTAAGATATGATAAATAACTGGCATTTAATACAAGACAAAAGTATTAAACAATTATTTTAAAAAATTGAGTATTTCAACTTTGTGTAAGACAGTAATAAATTGAACCGAAACAGATTCGAGTCATCTTAATAATATGAAAATATCTATAATCACAGTCTGTAAAAATTCTGAAGCTTATATTGAGCGATCTATTAAAAGCGTTATATCTCAGTCTTACAAGGAAATTGAATATATTATCATTGACGGTAATTCTCAGGATAAGACAAAAGAAATAATCACTAAATATGCTGATCACATAACACATTTTATAAGTGAATCAGATAATGGTATTTATGATGCAATGAATAAAGGTATCAAGGTTGCTACTGGGGCATTTATTAATTTTCTGAATTCAGACGATTATCTTTATGATTGCAATGTGATTCAGGATGTCGTTGATTTTATTAGCAGCCATCCTGATTGTGATTTCGTATATGGAGATACACATATAAGACCAGATCCAAAGATTTCCAGTCAATCGAGCATCTTTAAGCCGCCTTTGCCCTTGGAAATTCCTCAAGCTATGATATACGGAAATTTTTTTGTTCAAGGTGCTGTTTTCTCGAAACATGAATTATTTGATAGATTAGGTCTCTTTGCCGAGAATTATAAAATCTCAGCAGATTTCGAGTGGTTTACACGACTTTTGCAAGAAAAAACTTTGTCATTACACTATTATCCAAGAACAATCTTTTCGTTCTATCAAGGAGGATTTTCATGCTATCAAGGAGGCTCATCTGGAAATACAACAGCAGCACAAAAAGAAATGTTTGAAATCCAAAACCAACTACAAATTTATCAAAGTGATGATTGGCAGAAGTTGAGAATATTAAAGTTACAGAGTGCTATTATAGAATTACAGGATTTCCTGTACAAAGTTCAATCACTTTCCGAGGAACGCAGAGTTTTAATCGAGAGAATTTTGGAAGAACGTAGAGTTTTAATTGAAGAGATTAAAAACCCATTTTATAAGTTTTGGATAAAACAGTTATGGTTAAGATCGAAATCGATCATTAAATTATTTATAAAATAAACAGTTAAAGTAAAAAAGCTAATAAGTCTGGTAAAGCAAATGAGGATTTTTATAGACTGTACCCATACAGCAAATTATGCTTATAAAAACACTGGTATCCATAGAGTTGTGCGCCAGATAACATTGGAATTGCTTGAGATAGCAGCAGTCAATTCTAATTTAGAAGTAATACCAGTTAAATTTGATGGAATTTTTATAACTAGAGTTGATTCTCTTGATGTACAAGACAGAGGTTACGCTGTTCAAGATGAGAAAAAGCTAGTTTCAAGTAATAAGACAGCTATAAAGAAATTCATATTCAAAGTTAAAAACAAACTAAAAAAGCTGATTTCTGACTATGTAATAATCAGGCGTCAAGCAATTCAGAAACCTGAATTTTTGGGAGTTGAGTTTTCCTCGACAGACGTTTATCTTATTGCTGATGCGAACTGGGATTTACCACGCTCTTATTATCGTTTTTTACAATATCTAAAAAAACACGAGGTTAATATAGTATCCATATGTTACGATTTAATCCCAATAAAATTTCCAGAATTTTGTCCAAAAGCTTTCGTTAAACAGTTTAAGGATTTCTATTATAGATATTCTGATTGTTTTGATCAGGTAATATGCATATCTAATAAAAGTGCTGAAGACTATTTAGAAGCTAAACGAACTGGGATATTGCCTAGTGCTAATCGAAAACAGATTGTTAATAGTTTCCGACTTGGTTCTGACTATTCTAAAGATAAACAGTCAGATGATAGCGATGATAATAGTAGTGATAATCTCAAGCTAATGTCACTAATAAATCAAAGATATATTTTGGTGGTCGGAAGTTTAGTTCCTCATAAAAATATAAAAACTATTATTGCTGCTTTTGATTTATTAACAAAGTCCAATGACAATATACATTTGATATTTGCTGGTAATCGAGGATGGCATAATGATGCCGATCTCTTAATTGAAAAGCATAAAATGTATGGCAATCTAATACATATTTTAGACTCAGTAACAGATTCCGATCTCAAAGTTCTTTACGGAAATTGTTATTGCTTAGTTCAAGCTTCATTCTATGAAGGATTTGGATTGCCAGTTGTAGAAGCGCTTCAGTATAACAAACCTGTAGTTTCTAGCAATGGCGGTTCTTTACCAGAGGTAGGTGGGGATTTCTGCTTATATTTCGATCCTACTGAACCAACACAACTCTGCCAAGCCTTGGAGAAATTATTGAATTCTGACGATTTTTACAATCATTTGATATCCCGTATTAAAAATGAGTATACCCAGTTTTCATGGAAGGATTCGGCTAACCAATTACTCTCCTTATTGCTAGCAAAGTAAATTTCACAAAATCATTCTGGATCACCTTCTGGAATTTATTGTTTTCAGAAATCAAATATTTGTTATTGTTATTTAGCATTTCTATTTACTTTGGATTATTCATGAAAGGATTAAAACTGATCAATCTAAAAGCGTTTATAAAAAAGCTTAGATTATTGTATAAACTCTTGTCTTATATAGACCTACACAACACTTCAGAAAATCACCAAGCAACAGTGCGTTCTAACGTTAAGGCTCTAGGTTATCAGTATGCTCGAAGTCTGCTCAAGAACTTATCTCCACCACACAACTTATCTCCTGTGAAAGTCGGATTGGCATCCAAAGCCTGTCAACAGGAGGATGTTGAATCAGCTTGGTTTGCGTATTGGTGTCAGCAAATGCAAGTTCCCATAGTGTATCATCGCAAGATGTGGGAGTTTTGCTACATTCTTCAAGTTTTGTATGATTACGATCTGCTCAAATCTGGAGTTAAAGGACTTGGGTTTGGTTGCGGAGAAGAACCATTGCCTAGTTTATTTGCTGCTTATGATATTGAAATTACAGCGACAGATCTAAACCCACAAGAATCTTCAGCAAAAGGTTGGTTGGATACTAACCAAAATGCGTCGTCTATAGAGAAGATTTGGAATTCAAAATTGTGTATACGAGAGTTGTTTGAGAAAAATGTCAGATTGAGGTATGTTGACATGAATGCTATCCCTCTTGACTTAGAAAATAGTTATGATTTCTGCTGGTCTGCCTGTGCCTTAGAACATCTTGGAAGTATTGATAATGGTCTTCGATTTATTGAGGAGTCTATCAAAACACTTGTACCTGGCGGAGTATGTATTCATACCACTGAGTTTAATTATCTACAAGAAGAGAAAACTGTTGATAATTGCGGAACAGTCCTTTTTAGAAAGCGCGATTTTTTAAAAGTAGTCCAAAGTTTAACTTCTCAGGGACACGAAGTAGTACCATTGGATTTTGAGATTGGCTCTGGGTTCTTAGATCAATTTATTGATATTCCTCCCTATGAAAAAACACAAGATGCGCATCTGAAGCTATTAGTAGATGACTTTGCTACTACATCTTTTGGGATAATCGTCAAAAGATGTTCTTGAGATAAAACTATTCATTGAATGTTATGTCTCAACTTTACTAGTAGATTAATATGTATGGCGAAAAAAGCACTCATAACAGGATTAACTGGACAAGATGGTTCTTATCTTGCCGAATTGCTTATTGATAAGGGGTATCAAGTTTATGGTTTAGTTCGCCGCTCTAGTACTAGTAACCTTGTGCGTATAAATCATTTTGCTGATAATATTCATGTTATTTCAGGTGATTTGTTAGATCAATCATCTTTGATGGACGCGATCGCCGAGTCGCAACCAAACGAAATATATAATCTTGCATCTCAAAGTTATGTGCCATTGTCATGGACACAACCATCTCTAACTGCGGAATATACTGCTATTGGGGTATCGCGTTTATTAGAGTCTATTCGACGGATAAAATCTGATGCCAAGTTTTATCAAGCATCAAGTAGTGAAGTATTTGGACAACCAGACGAATCACCTCAAACAGAGCAAACTGCTTTTCGTCCTCGCAATCCATATGGCACTGCAAAAGCTTATGCCCATTGGCTCACAGCAAATTATCGCCAGTATTATAATCTTTATGCATGTTGTGGGATTACCTATACCCATGAGTCTCCACGCCGAGGTACAGAATTTGTTTTTCGGAAGATTACCCGTGGAGTTGCTATGATTAAACTGGGTTTAGCTGATGAGTTAAAACTGGGTAATCTTGATGCTCATCGTGATTGGTGTCATGCTAAAGATGCAGTGTATGCAATGTGGTTAATAATGCAGCAAGATAATCCAGATGATTATATTATAGGTAGTGGAGAAACTCATTCTGTCAGGGAGTTAGTAGACTGTGCCTTCAAATGTGTGAGCTTAAATTACCAAGATTATGTATCAGTCGATCCCAACTTTTATCGACCTGATGAGTCTGTTCAACTAGTGGGAAATATTGATAAAATCCAAACTCAGACTGGTTGGATTCCGCAGTATTCTTTTAATGATTTAGTGGAAGTTATGGTTGCACATGATCTCAAAGAACTCATGGAGAGTAAACCTTAGCATTCTCGATATTTATTTGTTCAAACAGCCAACTTATTTGACTTATTAAAGCAAGTTTTTATTTACAATTAATTCTGATTCGCAGAGATCATAGAATATTATCTAATGAATGATGTTGAGCGTACCCAGCAAAACAAGCTAATAGTTAATCTGTCACATCTTTTACTTAAATCAACAGGCATAAGCAATTACACTAAAAGTGTTTTTCCTCATTTAAAAGTCCTTAATCCTACTCTATTAAGCTCTGAGAATTATGATGGATTTGACTGCTATTTAATTCCGAATAATTTAACTCCTGCCCAAGGGAGAAAAGGTCATATTGATCGCTTAGCATGGACACAATTTCAATTACCCAAAATTTATCAAGAGTTCAAATCTCAGCTTTTATTTTCTCCTATTCCAGAAGCACCTTTATATACTAGCTGCCGATTTGTTGTCACATCATTTGATTTAATACCTTTACGTTTTCCTAATCGCTTATCCCCATTAGCGATTTATCATAAATACTATACGCCTGAAGTCTTTAAACAAGCCAAGCATATTATTTGTATATCAGAATCAACGGCGAGAGATGTTAACAAATTTTATAAAATTCCTAGCAATAAGATTACGCCTATTCTATTAGCTTATGATTCTCAACATTTCCAGCCAATGGTTGCAGAAGATACAAAATACCGATCGCAATATCCATATTTTATATATGTCGGTAGACATGACCCCTACAAAAATATTGGTCGCCTAATTGTCGCCTTTGCCAGCCTACCATCGAACAATGAATCCCAACTTTGGCTAGCTGGCCCATCAGATCAGCGCTACACACCAATATTGAAAAAACAGGTGCAAGAACTAGGACTTAACCATCGAGTGAGATTTTTGGAATATGTACCTTATGATGATTTACCTAAAATAATTGGTGGGGCGATCGCCTTAGTATTTCCATCACTATGGGAAGGTTTTGGATTGCCTGTCCTTGAGGCTATGGCTTGCGGTACTCCAGTAATTACCTCTAATCTATCATCTTTACCTGAAGTGGCTGGGGATGCAGCGATTTTAATCAATCCTTATAAGGTGGAAGAGCTTACCGACGCAATGCAGGCGATCGCAAATCAGTCTGAACTGAGATCGAAACTTTCGCAATTAGGGCTAGCTAGGGCTAGTCAATTTAGTTGGGAGAAAACTGGACAAGCAACTGTAGAAGTTTTAAAACGATTTATGTAATGACATTTTTATCTATGGAGTTGAGATCATAACCCTAATATTCTTCCTGAAAGTATTGCGAAGCAATACTTTCAGGAAGAATATTAGGGTTAGTCTAATATCAAACCGCTGTAGACTTGTAGAAAACATAAAGATACTTAAATTTATAATTTTTTTGCGATCGCAATAGGAGAAACATCGTGTCGGAAATGTTGTGGTCAGTGGTTGTACCAACTTATAACCGTCTGCCAATTTTGCAGAAATGTCTTGCTGCATTGGAAAAACAAACCATAATCCAACCATACGAAATTTTGGTTATTGATGATGGCTCATCCGATGGCACGGTGGAGTTTTTGACTGCTAATAGCGATCGCTATCCGCATTTGCGACTGTTAACTCAAGATCATGCCGCTGCCGCTGCCGCTCGTAACTATGGCATTGATGCTGCACTTGGTAAATATATTGCCTTTGTCGATAGCGATATCACGGTTAATCCTGAATATCTTCAAGCTCATACTGAGACCCTTGCCCAAGGGGAAAAAGTTTATAGCTATGGAAGGATTATAGATACTAGTAATCTTGACACTCCTGACTCCGAGCCTGTATCAGCGATACCATATTTTACCGCTGCAATTTTTGATACCTGTAATTTAGCGATCGCCCGTAAATGGTTATTGGAAGCAGGAAAATTTGATACTGGGTTCTTCCAATATGGTTGGGAAGATTTTGAATTAGGAATGCGGGTTAAAAAGCTTGGCTTAAAACGTTTGACCTGTGCGGGGGCGATCGCATTTCATTACCATGCTAAATTTTCCATTGATAAAATGCCCCGATTGCTTGATTTAGAGGAACAACGCGGTCGAATGAGCATTATTTTTTATCAAAAACATCCAACATGGGAAGTCAAGTTAATGATCCAAAAAACTTGGCTGCATTTAGCTCTTTGGGGAATTCTTACCCTTGGTGGAACGCTTAACGATCGCACGCTCAAGCCTCTATTGACATGGCTGTGCGATCGGGGTAAATCAGAAATTGCGATGGAGATTTTTCGGGTTTATATGAACTGGTACACAGTAATTTGGATGTATCGCAATTGGGATAAAGAAAGTAAGTTGCTCTTCAATAACTGAGAATAGGCGGCGCTTTGCACCGCTTATTCTCAGTCATTGGCTGAATGAAAATGGTTATAAATATGCTGAGCTAACTTATTGCCAATACCATCGGTTTCGGCAATCTGTTCGACAGTTGCTTGGCGGATATAATCAACAGAATGAAACTTTTCGAGTAGAACTTTTTGC
>JANNDZ010000439.1:0-9792 GCA_031378395.1 Pseudanabaena sp. OTE_75_metabat_487_sub | reverse complement strand
ATCGATCGCGTCCCCTAGCGTGTAGGAGATGCCCGCACAATGGAAGTGCCTCTGCGTAACACACTGTTGTTTCCAATCGATCACGTCCCCTAACGAGTAGTGGACAAGGCTCCTATCATGAACCATGCTGAGCAGTGCATGTTTCCAATCGATCGCGTCCCCTAGCGTGTAGGAGACTAATTTTGATGCTGCTAAAACTGACAATAACTCATCAGCTAATAAGCAGCGATCGCCTTAATCACCTCCTCCAAATCCTTATGCACCTGTGACATCAAACTAGCAGATTTTAAGGAGACAAAAGACTGACCAGCAACTAAATTTAAACAATCAAGTAAAACCTTTGTCCATTGCTCTTGATTACCTTTACTCCAAGCCGCATAAACCTCTTGAGGAGTCATTCCCCTTAACCGATGAAATAACTCGTTACGTTCATCCGCTAACTGTTCCCAAACAATCGAAATTGGATGACCTGTTAACCGTGAACTCGGTTCAAACGTAGACTCAAATAGCGTGTATAAAACTCGCCCATACAAGCCAAGCTTATTACGGCTTAAATCATCCTTCTGATTTGGATATTTCAGAGCATTTTCAAATCTAGAATCAATCGTATGTTTTGCAACTGGCGAACCTTCCTTATCACCACGATAACGCCTAGAATCATATTCTCGAATTTTACTACCTCTTTGATCAAGTGCAGGATCACCATTACGATCCAGTTTAATGAAACTGTAGTGAATATTAGAACCATGAGTCGCGATCGCCCATTCACAAATCAACCCCTCGATCGCTCTCACACTATGAAAAAGCGCCTCAGTCGGATCGCCATTTTTCATCCTTACCACAGCCAGATAAGCCATCTCATAGCCCTTCCACCACCATTCCCTAACTCGACTAGAAGTCACCAATCCCATCCTATTAGCAAACTCATCAAACTTAGCCGCATTCCATAATTTCGCCAGTTCCAGCAAATGATCCAACTTCACCTTCAGCACCGAATCTTCTAAACCCAGACTGTCCACAATACTAGCCACCCCAGCATAATCATCCCTTGCCAGCAAATCCTCTAACTTTTTAAATTGCAGGGTCTCAAAATAGGACGAACCCTTTAAAAACTTAGTCCTATCTGGATCTAACTCACTGCTAACCAGAAACTGTACCTTTTTACCAAAGCGAATCAAACAAGTTAACTGCACCGCCGAAGAAATTGCAGGAGTCCCCGCCTGATGACTCACAATCACGCGATCGCCTTTAGAAATCCACTTGTTTTCTTCCCATCTCGCCAACTCCGCCTTTACTAGCGTCAATGTCGCATCCCAATCATCTAACCCATCCGCCCCCTGTTGCGGCTTCAAAACCGAAAATTCAAGCTTTTCATTGGCAAACTTTTCACTAAATGCTTGCGTAAAATAATGCTTCAAAATTGGCTGAAGCGTATATGTATCCTGCCAATAAGGACAAGCAGCATCACCGCGACTGTAATCATCAAAAATCGCCTCCTGATCGGTCAGCAAAACAATAATGCGATCGGGCTTATTCTTTTTATCAGTCTTAAACTCCTGACAAAATCCATCCAACAAAGGAAAAGTCAAACGCTCCCAATATGTCTCAATTGCATCACCATAAGCAATTCCCATTACCCTTGCTGGCAAAGTCAACAAATCACTATTACTCTCTGGTGTTGGAGAAAATTCGTTCTCACAGGGATATAACTGCTCAATTTTTTTAATCCGCAAAGCACCCCAGCCAGTATCATCTGTCAGCTTGACATCACTATTACCCGTCGTCACAATCCAAACTACAGACATGATTAATCTCCAAGATTTACAAACAAGACTACAGAAACTCAGTGATGATCGTACTAAAACAACTCAAAATGCGATCAAGCTCATTGAGATAGAAAACATTACTATCAAGAGTCAGCAACTTATTCTCTAATTTCAAAAACTGCCATAAATTGCCCGTCGTCACACATCCATAGACCTTATCCAAAGTTTCACCATGCTTTTGGTTATAGCGAATTGCCCCATACATTTGAGCCGCACATTGCCCTAACCCATTCTCCAAGTTATCGCGCTTAGCCTCCACGATCGCCATAATTGGCGTGCTAATAAAAGTTGAAGTCGTACCCTTACCAAGAATAAAATCACATTCTCCTACCAGTCCCGCCTCGCGATCGCTATCAAGGTTCTTGCCCGAATAAATAGCCAACTGTGTCGAAAAATGCGCTTCTACTTCCAACAAAATTGGCGCAATAATAAACTCAGATTTTGCCTTTTCGCTGCTAGTTGTGAGCGCAAATTTCTTACCCTTCGCAAGGGTTTCCAACAACCAACTACTAACCTGAATTGCACTTTCTGAAGATGTAAACAAGTCCTGCTCAACAAAATCGAGAGAGAACTTATCTATAATCTGTTCAACCGTAAAATCACTGTAAGCCATAGTTTTATAGTTTTCTTTCTCTATAGTGAATCAACCGTAGGATGGGTTAGCGACAGCGTAACCCATCATCTTCATCAACTAGATGCGTTACGCCGCACTAACACATCCTACAAAAATTAAGCCTTCCTACTTATGCCCAACCCTATTCTATTTCCCAAGGCTTTCCCCATAGCTGTTCAAACTGTCCATCATCTGCAAGAAACTTAAGAAAGTTCAAACAATCATCAGAACCATCTGGAAAGATCGTTAATAACTCAAGATAACTAGCAGTTGGTTTGGGAATCTTTTTTGCAGAATCATTAGGATCTGGCTCTAACTTCATCAAAGGATACATTCGATGCCACAACCGCCCAATCTGTCCCACTCTTCCAGTTACCGAAGATTTATAAATGGATAGCTCAGGAATTTGGGCTTTATTGTCCCTTTTTTGGTAAGCCCCATGTAACCATTGAATTGCTTCAGAACCTTCTTTATTACTCGCAATTCTACCCCAAACCATTACCTTATCAGGATGCCAAGCCTCCCGCCAACCAGTAGCATAACTTGCAGTCAACTTAACATTTTGCAATTGTAACCAGACTTTAGCCGCCTCCTGCAACTTATCTAAAAAACTGGTTACATATTTTGAGCCATAAACCTTAATATCACGAGCATAACGCCCTTTTTTCCATTGCCAATGACAACCAATTAACGGCTTCCTGTAGTTATTCTCTTCGTAATATTCCTCATAAAACAACCGATGATCGGCTCTACGCCATGACTTACCAAACCCACCAAAGATCATCGCAAACTGATTCAGATGCAAAATTAGATTTTTTAAAGCCGTCTTATGTTCTTCTGAAATATCTTGCGACAATAGCCAACCGAGTTCGCCTTCTACCTTATAGCTAGGCACTTCCCATTGACCATTCCCAAATAATTTCTCATCAAGGCTAGTTGTGACAAAGTTCATCATCAATAAGCCCCATACACCATGCCCTGAGACACCTCCAAAAATTCTCTCAACTTCTCGCTTTGCTGTCTCCGCATCCGTCAAACCACCAAAAATCCGCAACGCATGACCACGAATCGCCGCCCGAAAAATATTGGGGCGAAACTCGCCAGATTCATCTAAGCGCTTAGATGCCATCCCCTGTCCTTTCAATAGATGCGGCGGATACAACAACTCACCCTTTAATTGATCGCGATGACCATAGCCTGCGGAAACCCGACAACCAATCCCACGACCCATCGCCGCTTCCCAAATCTGCCAGATCTCATCCCACTCAGACTCCTCAAACTCCTCCGAAGCCGAAATCCCAAACTGAATTGTCGGTTGATAGAGCGAAATCTGGATAAAAGCGCTAGATCTACTACTATCCATAACTTGACGTGGCTGCTGAGGATGTACCAAATCAACCAACCCATCACACCAACTATCATCTGTAGGATAACCACCATGAAAGCGCAAAATCCCTGGAGAGAAGTCCCCTTTAGAAATCTCCTGTCCGCAATATTTACCAAGGCGATCGCTAAATAACCGCTTGCAAGCCTGACGAAAAGCCCCTTTCATACTCGAACCTGGGTAAAAGGGATAGCCAGACGCACCAATGACAGGACGAATCACGCCATCATCCTGACCCGAATTTGTCACAAATCGCCAACTAATCGTATATTCTCGCTTTTTGACTGGCTCCTCAAATATCGGCGCAACAGGATAAGTTTCACTTGTCCACTCCTCACACCAGATCTCAGCATCTTGAGGTTCTCTAGGTTTATTTTTTTTCGGATCTGCTTTGCGCTCTGTATCGAGGCGCTGCAATTGACAGCGCCCATTCGTTTGCGCCTGAAACATCATCGGCACTTTTCTATAAGCATCGGGAATATTTGACATTTTTTTAGCCCCTAAAAACTATTTTTTCTTATAGCGCTGAGTCCACCAAACCAAACAGTCGCAAAGTTGCGTCAGCACAGCCATCGCCACCCGTTGATCTTGGATGTCTATTTCCCACAGTTTTTCTGCCATAGCTCGGACAGCCTTAGCATCTTCTGCCTTTACAGGATCGTTAGGAATTTTCACTCCTGCTTTTACCATCACCGCCACAAGCTGATTCCATGTCTCGTTCCAATACTTAGCTTTTTTCGGCTCTTTATCTTGCAAGCGCAAATGCTCACCCCAGAAACGCTCTAAGCCATAAGCCACAGCTACACGCATCTTAAAGGCTTGCCCCAAAGAATCTTTATCGCGTTCTTTCGCATCTAGAACCAGCTTCTGAGCAATGCGATCCAAATCATAGGTTTTCCAAGCCATTACTGATACTCTCCTGCAAGTGTGACATTACAACGACCAAAGCCAACCGACTCCAAACCACCAAAATACATATCCTGCGAAGCATTATCGCCAAAAGGTTTCCAGCCTAATTCCTTCAAAGCGATCGGAAATATTAAAACGCTTCCCTCTGGCAAAGCCTCAACATTAAAAAAGGCTCCTCCATCTACCTTTTTCATATCGTCCATCATCTTGATGCGGCTCTGGCGATACAAAGCCATGTCATGCAACATCGCAATATCGTTATCACCAACCACCACCAAACTCTCAACCGCCAGATCTGCACCAGTAGGAATCCATTTCTGCATTGCTTCGGCTTCGATTTGCTGCTCGATTTCCATAAATCCAAGGTTGAAAAATAGGATTTGTTTAGCAGTACCGCGATCGCTAATTTGACGACCCCGCAGAGTTTTCGCCGATGTGTAAGGTTTTGGGATAGCGTCTTTAGACCCCGTAATCAGTTTGTAGCGCTTAAGCAATCTTGGGCAACTAATCCAAACTACGGGCTGTCCTGGACAAAATACAGGCAACCAAACCAGCGAAGCATATTCAAATTTGACGATCGCTTCCGTGGTCCCGCCATCAGGTCTACCCTCCACAGATTCATGTCCATACCATGTATTCTCTGAACCTTTATCCGCCTCGCGCATATCCGCCCGAAAGCGTCCACGAATCGAACTACCTGCAATAATCCCTGTCTGCGTAAATTGATCGCGAAAAATCAAATTGAGATTACCAGACTCCTCACCTGCGGCAGCGCCAACATGCAAAGGGGCAAGGGTTTCAATAATTCCATAGGCTTTTTTGTACATTAATCCTCTCCTTTTTGTTTAATTTTCTGGTCAACTTTAGGCTCAACTTTTGGTTCGATTTTGATTTCTACAGGTAAGCACAAACCACAACCAAACTGCCGCAACGGTAGCCCCTCACCCGATGCAAACCACTCAGGTGGAAAGTCCCACCAAGTGAGATCGAGGGGATGTTTGACCACATAAACCGTTCCCGCAGGAACAGCATAGCGACCAATACTCAGCTTACTGGCGCGTTTGTTTTGAGCATCACCCTTACCCACGCGATAACGCCAAGGCTCAGGGCGATCGGTCAGCATCTCAGGACGCTTGTTGCTAAAGCGCACATCGTTAGGATAACGAGTGGAGAGATTGTTGCTTCCCCACACCGCAGGAGTAATCAGCGCAAAACTCCGCCCGATTTTTTGCTTCAGTAGTTTGAGGATCGAACTATGCTCTGTAAGTGTTTGACTGGTGATTTCGACAATGTGATTTTCACCACCAAAGCGATACCAACCATCAGGCAATTTATGCGTCGAGAGATACACCAAACAGCTATCTTCACGCATCTGCACAGCATTCTCTAAAAACAATCCATCGCGATCTCGCACATGTTTCTCATCATCCTTGAGATAGGGATGCAAAATCGGCATGAATTCCCAAGGAGTTTTGCCAACATCATTCCACTTGCCTTTTTCAGGGCGCTTTAGCTGTGGGGTTTGCTTGTGCCAAGAGTTGATACTCTGCCATTGATATTCAGGATCAAGATCGGGACATTGACGCTCCCATTTGTGATTGATTAGCGACCATTCATCAAAATCCTTATTCTTCTCACCCACAATGCGCGATCGCGGAATTGGCACAAAGAAGTTTTCAGGGTGATCTGACTCCGCCCAAAAAGCACCAGCCACAGCCAGATTAGTTTTTAGCTCTTGATGATCGCTAAACTTCTGCTCCTGATTCGTCGCCAAAATCAATCCCGAAAGCGTTCCCGCATCAGGTGGAAATTTTGCACCAGAGCGTCCAACAAGGTTTTCAGGAGAAAGAAATGCACCAGCACTGCCATAGAGCAAGCCCAACGGACGTATCGCAATTAGGAATTTGAACATAACTGCCACCCCACTTTAATCATGCCATCAATCCATTCGATCATCGATTTGGGATCTTCAGACCCCGTGATTTGTCCTCGTTGTTGAGAAAGAATTTCCTGATTATCTTCACCGAAATACAATCCAAATAAATTAAGCGCGATCGCATCATTAGCTGTTTCCGCAGTAGCAGGTGGAATCGCATGACGAGATTTAAGTTGCGCCAGATCGGTATATACATGGCTCCAATTCGCATCTTTGCCAGTCTTATCATTGCGATCGCGATAATCCTTTAACCATTTCAAACACTCCCAAGGCGTAGTCCACTGCACAAACTGCCCATTGTTAAACAGAACCCGAATCGTCACGCGATCGCGCCCTAAACTCTTAGCCAATTTCTCAGCCTCACGACAATGCTGCAACACATCACGCTGCGGTACACTATGCCCCGCCAACACAAAACCTACACTGAGCGTAATCCCAAGGTTTCCTTGTTCCCAGCTATCACGCAAATCCAGTAACCATTCAATTACTTCACGGCTATCTAATTTAGGAGTTTGTTTGTCCCCATACATCACACCAAGAAAATCATCTCCTCCCGCATAAACTACACGCCCTTTTTTATCAAAATCTATTTGAAATAGCTTACCCCAAGCCCTCAAAGACTGGCTAAATTGAGTGACGCTAGCATTATCTGTAAGCCTCTTGAGGTGATCACCGACCTTATCGCCATCACCCATAAACCAGCCAGTCCAATAAGTTGCACCAGACTTATCATCTTTGCGAAGCACTTCTCGAAAAGTCGGCGCGTAAAGATCGCGATGAATATTTCTAGCGATCGCCCCATAAGTAACCAATCTTTTGATTAATTCAGGAATACTCAATCGCTCATTTTCATTGATATAAGCGCGATCGTTCTCATCACCAGAAGGATCGAGAACTTCGGCAAGCCTTTTGTAAAAACTTTTGATTTCTGCTTCATTCGTTCCCAAACTATCCATGTTGGGATGCGCGATCGCATCATGCCCCGACAAACTCGAACTTTCACCATTCCAATTCGGCACAGTCCAAGCCCGCCGCAACTTCCGAGTTTCCAAATCACGCATTGCTAACTCAATATCTGCCCCACAGCCCCAAAACACCTCCCAAGCGTGAATTTGCCATCTTGTCCAAGAGTTAAACCAGCCTTCATCATCAATTTGCAAATTATCTCTCAGCCAAACACGGCAAGCAGTCACAATTTCTTTCCAGCCTTCTATTAACGCTTTATGAGCATCGTTATACGAGAAATCCCCCAATATTAAAATTCGGTTGGGCATTCCCTGCACAATATCAACATTAGCCATCTCAGAGACATCATCGATCGCAATCGCAGGTGAAATCACTTCGCAGTTTTTACTATTAGCCGCACAAACGATCTTCCAACTTAAGTACGAGAGAATTTGTGATGCACCATAAAGATCGCGCAGCTTACGAGACTTCTCGATAAAACCTTGCACAGGTGCAAATGTAATCACCGTGTATTTCACATCTTTAGTTTCTTGGGTTTGTGGCTTTTCACTGATTTGTAATGCTGTCGTCACGATCGCCTTACCTCCCACACACATTAATAAAAGCAATTTATCAGTATTTCACTAGAAAAACAAATTAATCCAAATATTTTTCTTATTTATTCACACAAATCAAATACTACTCATAGACTTAGTTGTATGTGTATTTGTAATCTTTAATAAATATCGTCATTTACTTGACATAATGCCATGCCTAAGACTAGTGACTTGCATCCCTACAGCGATCGCCAAGCCTTCGATCGCCTGATCCTTCTAATTGCCACCTTTATTCATCACCCTGGAATTGGCAGCCCAGATCGCATTGGCAATAAATCCCAATCCGCCCACGAATCCCTAGAAGCCGTCAAAGAAAAAGTTTATGAAATAGCACAACAATATAATATTCCATTGACTAAGTATTCCATCCCCACCCTTCGCAAAGACCTAGTTACTCTCCGCAAATATGGCATTTTAGCGCAACGTATTTATCGTTGGGGCTACTTCTTAGGCACAGGCGTAATGTCATTTAAAGACCTGCAAGTAGCCCTCAATGCCCTAGCCTCAATGTCAAAATATCAGCGATCGCCCCAAGCGATCCGTATTTACCAAGAACTCGAAAAGAAACTGCGCGGCAAACAAGAACTAGAATCCACAGATTACCTCTACCCCGTGAGATCGCAAATAGATCGAGCAATCATCTACACCGATCTTGACGAAATGCTGGATATCAAAAAAAATCGCCACAATCTTTATAATTGTTTAGATCAAGTGGAAGAAGCGATCGCGATCGGGCAAGCAATCACCATCTATCGATATACCGATCCCTATAGTCAGAAAATTGGATATTTACAAGTCTTCCCATTGCAATTGATTTATCACGATATCGCTTGGTATTTGCTCTATGAATATGTCGATAATGGTCATTTAGAAATCGAACGGATCGATCGCTTCACTGACCAGATCCAATTCGTTAATCAACCCAGAGGAACCGATCTCCAAAAATCAAGTTTAGCTATGGCGATGAATCTTTTTAAAAAAGGTTGGGGATTGTTTCTCGGCGAAACTTCCGATCAAATTATGGAGATTGCAGGAACCCTAGAATATATTCAGATCAAAGTGCGCTTTTTTGCTCCCGTCATTACATTTATTGAAGAGGGAGAAAAAAGGCATATTTCACAATCATTGGATCGACATGGCAAACCAAACTATATCGATTACA
The DNA here is from genome assembly GCA_031378395.1 of Pseudanabaena sp. OTE_75_metabat_487_sub. GTDB lineage: Bacteria > Cyanobacteriota > Cyanobacteriia > Pseudanabaenales > Pseudanabaenaceae > Pseudanabaena. The sequence goes on along the minus strand of JANNDZ010000439.1, from coordinate 400 downwards.
GCATTTCCCTACCACCGCGATCGCTAAACGAGTTTTGTCGTTGGGTTAATCAATTTATGAACCAAGCCCAAATACTGTCCCCGTCAAGCCTAGTTGATCGATTTCGCTTTAACGTTCAGCAGCTAGCAAACTTGTATACTCCTAATAATTAGAGGTGAACAGCTTCTTCGTTTACCTCTAAATTATTGCCAATAACTTTGAACGCAAAGGCAAATCGTAAGGGCAATTCATGAATCGCGCTTACGATTTGCCTTTGCTGTATAATTACCTCGCGGCTTCTTAGATACTCAAACACACTCAAATCCATGACCCTTCGCATTTACAACACACTTACCAGACACAAAGAAGACTTTATTCCCCTCGAAGCGGGGAATGTGAAAATGTATGTCTGTGGTGTGAC
>JANNDZ010000403.1:0-2684 GCA_031378395.1 Pseudanabaena sp. OTE_75_metabat_487_sub | reverse complement strand
AATAAGTTTAAGGTAAGAACATAAATGAAGTTCTGATGCGGATGTTTGACTCACCACCGTTTCGTTGTTCATAGTTCAAATGCGTTATTAGGAATGGTGGACTTAGAGCATTGCTGAACTAAGAACGCATAAAACCCAACTCTAGTTCACTATTCCTTTATTTCTTTAACTACAGCAATTTTCGATCAAAAAAATCATAAATTATTTTTAAGAACGTGGCGAGGCAACGCTTTTAAAAAGTTTCTTGGTTCAGAATTGAGTGCAAAGCGCTATAAGTTAATATTCGATTTTCCTATCTTTATTTATGCAGCTTAATAAAAATTATTTTCAATAAAATACATGACATTCAGACAATCTACCTTGCCACAAATTGTTGCTATCTGTACTAGTCAACCCCTGCGTCGTTTTGACTTGCCACTCCTGCGATCGCTATCGCGTCAATATGCGACCACCCAATGGGAATATTGTCAAAACCCTGATGAACCAACGGATCTAAATACCACAGTTACCTCTTTGCATGAATATTTGCAGACTTTTCAAGGGAAAGTACATCTAGTGGGGCATGGTATTTCAGGATTAGTGGGTTGGCTCTATGCAAAGCAATATCCAGAGCAAGTGCGATCGCTAACTTTGTTGTCAACGGGAGTCAGTTTAGCGACTAGTTGGCATAGCCACTACTATGAACAACGACAATTACTTGCCTGTAGTCGTGAAGTGATGTTGATGCGAACTGCCTTCTATTTGTTTGGTTATCGCGATAAAGAAATGCTGAATTGGCTCGCTGATCTGCTTAGGCAGGATTTAGACACTTCCCTCGTGCCACATTCTTTGTATGCACCCACTTATATTGCGCCTACGCCGCTCTCTGTGCCTATGTTAGTTTGTGGCGCTAAGGATGACTATGTAATTGGTGGCGATAATTGTTATCAAAAATGGAAATTACATTTCAAAGCGAGCGATCGCCTGTGGTTGAGTGAGCATGGCAAACATTTTTTTCATTACTCACAATGGCAATCACTAAGCGTCCAAATTCGTTCTTTTTGGAATTCCTTAAGTTTAGTAAATGCAACTACTTTGCACTAGATATTTATAGCTGGCGTCAGGTGTATTAGGACGCAGAAGCAGCCAGAACCGATTCCATAGCATCACGTAAATTGTCAGAATTGCGTAAAAGTTTGCGAATTCGATGCTTCAACCAAGCCCAACATTTTTCAATACGATTGAGGTCAGGAGAATAAGCAGGTAAATAAACTAATTTGCATCCAGCCGCTTCAATTAATTCGCGAATCCTACCACCGTGATGAAAGGTAGCATTATCGATAATTACCCACTCCTTAGGTTGGAGTTTGGGGATTAAACAAGTTACTAGCCAAATTTCAAAAACGGTGCGATTACATGCTCCTTCAATAGTGAAGGGAGCAATCAGTTGTCCATCCCGATAGCCAGCAATCATATTGATACGCCTTTTTCTAATCCCAGACTTTAGTCCATAAATCCTTTGGCCAGACTCAGACCATCCATAACTATGCTGATCCCGTTCATCCATGCCAGACTCATCGACATAGACTAAGTGTGCTGCTCTGGGGTCAGGCAGTTGTGCTACGAATTCCTTTCGCTTTTCCTCATCTCTTTGGCAGTAGCCGTAAGTTTTTTTTTACGGGTAAATCCGATCTGTTTTAAGGCTCGTCCTATTGACCTTTCACTGATATCTCCCCACAGTTGAGCCATCTCTGCTTGGGTTTTATCACTATTGGTTTTGACAAATTCTCGAAACTTTTCCCAGTCAGTAATTTTTTGTCCTTGTCCTGCTACTGATGTTGGCTTGGCTGCTATATCTCCTGTTGCGGTTCGTCTCTGAAACCAAAGGTTGATTGTATTTCGGCTGATGTTGAATAGCTGACTTGCTTCGATTTTCTTTAGTCCATCCAATTCAATCGATTTGATTACTTTTTGCCGCAGATCATAACTGTACGAATTTGACATTTTTTCTTTTACACCTAGTCTTCTCCTTTTAGTCTACGTCCTATTACTCTTGACGTTAGCTATACATCAACTTATCTGCTTGTGCCAGTAAGGATTCTAGTGAAATATCATCGGATAAGGCGCAAAACTGCACACCCATGCTTATTGCTAAACAATAAGCATGATCGCTCTCTTGATTAAAGCGATCAAGGCTCGTTTGCAAACGAAGGTGAAAGTCGATTGTCTTGTCTGAGCAAGTCGGAATTAAAATGACAAATTCATCACCGCCGAGGCGAGCAACAATGTCCGCATCTCGGAAAGTTTGCTTTAAAATCTGGGCTGCCCCAACGATGACTTCATCTCCCTTTTCATGTCCTAAGCTATCATTAATCTGTTTCAAGCCATCTACATCAGCAAAGATAAGATAATAAGGGAACTGATTGCGTCGGGCAAGTTTTAGTTGCTGTTCTGCTAATAAAAAGAAGCCACGTCGGTTGTACAGTCCAGTTAAAGCATCAGTTAGTGAGATCTGTCGTACTTCTGCTTCAGCCTTTAGCCGTTCTACAATTTCTTGTTCTAGGCGTTGATTTTGCTGTATTAGCTGTTGTTGCTGCTGTTGGATGAGTAGTTGATTTTTGACTCGCATCAGCACTTCCAACGCTTGGAAGGGTTTGGTAATGTCACGATTTTCCACGCCGGGGCGAGATTCTGGATCGCGTGGG
>JANNDZ010000331.1:0-1913 GCA_031378395.1 Pseudanabaena sp. OTE_75_metabat_487_sub | reverse complement strand
GACTGCTACTAACTAACTTGAGTTGATCAGGAGTAATCACCAGAGATGTGACCAAATCGGTGTGACCGATGAGATTCCAAAGTAAAGCCCTTGTTTTGAGATTCCAAAAGCGAATAGAATTAGGATTATCTTTGCCACCACTAAATAGATAGTTGCCATCACTCGTAATCGCGATCGCCCCAATCGCATCCTCATGTCCCGAAAGAATAAATGCTTGTTTGCCCGTAGCAATGTCCCAAACTCGAATTACATTATCATTACCGCCACTAATCACCTGCTTACTGTCAGGGGTGATTAATACTGATGATGCTCCAGCACGAGAGAGGGCGATCGTTGATAGGGTTTTGCCAGTTTGGATATCCCAAATGCGAATAGTTTTATCCCGACTCACACTCGCCAAAAGCTTACCATCGGATGAAATCGCTAAGCTCAAAATTTTGTCTGTATGTCCCGTAAGCGATCGCCATAATTTGCCCTTAGAGATATACCAAAGATTAATCGTCGAATCGTAACTACCACTGGCTAATAAGTCTTGAGCAGGGGCGATCGCTAAATTATTTACCAAATTAGTGTGACCGCTTAGGGTTTTGACTACTTTGCCTGTGGCGACATCGATGATTTTGATGTTTTTATCCTGTCCTGCCGTAGCAATTTGCTGATTAGACACAAACACAACAGCGCGAACCCATCCCCCCTGATCGCGAATTTCCCTAATCGGTATAGAACTATCGCCTTCTAATTGCCAAAGTTTCACCGTGCCATCATCACTAGCACTAGCGATCGCTTTGCCGTCGGGACTAATTGCCACAGTCTGTACCGCGTCAGTATGTCCTTGCAAAAATCGGAGTGGATTTAAACGTTTCTGTTGAAAAGTTGGTAGTTCTATTTTTATTTCTTCAAAATCGCCAAGGGCAGAAACTTTAATCGCAGTACCAATACTTAATCCTGCAATTAGCGCAAGAACAACGGATAAGCCTAAGACAATCTTAGAAGTTGGTCTTCGTGTGGATTCTTTGAGCGACTTCTTAATTGACTTCCGTTTTGTATTCCTCTTTCCATTAGATTTATCATTACTAGCAAGCTTATCAATCTGTTCGATATCCTTGATCACCTTTAAAATTGCCTTGCAATTAATCGGGCGATCGCTGGGTTTACGGGCAATTAATACATCAATTAAATCGGCAAATTCTTCGGAAATCTCAGGCGCGTGCGATCGCCATTCAAAGGTATCAAGATCGGGATTATAGGTATCGAGCGGATACTTCCCCGTGACTAAATGGATCATCGTGCAGCCAAGGGCATAAAAATCCGACTGAGTGACTGCAAAACCCTTTTCTTGTTCAGGCGCAGTATATCCCACGGAGCAGATACTGGTAACGCCTTGGACACCACCGATTTTAGCCAGATAAGTATGGGTTGCTTCGCGCACAGTACCGAAATCAATCAGCACTAGCTGTCCTGAAGGTGACAGCATGATATTAGCGGGTTTAATATCTCGATGCAAAAAACCTTTGCTATGCACTAGATCGAGAATTTCGATTAACTGCCGTAACCATGCGATCGCCCGTTTTTGCGCGATCGGTTTGCCTTGACGTTGATTAATCCATTGCTCAAGGTTCAACCCTTCAATTTTTTGCATGATGATTCCATGCAACATTTTGCCTTCAGGAAGATCGTGATGCAAATATGTTTCTATCTTGGGGATACCCGTATGTTGAATCTGCCCCAACACAAAAGCCTCTTGTTGAAATAGTTCAACTGCCTTACTATCCTCATTTAATTCTTGTTTAAGAATTTTTAAAATCTTGGGTTGTCCTGCGGGATTTTCCACCTCATAAATCAATCCAAACCCCCCAGAGTCATTTAATAACTTGGTGACAGAATAACAATTCTCAAGCAATAACTCCGCACCA
>JANNDZ010000284.1:0-2781 GCA_031378395.1 Pseudanabaena sp. OTE_75_metabat_487_sub | reverse complement strand
TGCAATTACCGCACCCGTATGAATACCGATACGGATTTGCAGTGGTTTACCAGTCAATTTGCGAAGTTCATCCACTTTATCAACCATTTCTAATGCCATAGCTGCGATCGCTTCGGCATGATTTGCGGTAGGGATAGGAATACCACCAGCCACCATATAGGCATCACCAATAGTTTTAATTTTTTCTAAACCATACTTTTCGCAGAGTGTATCAAAATTAGAAAAAATCAGATTAAGCAAATCGACCAAATCTTGAGGAGAAAGTTCGGAAGACATTTTGGTAAAACTAACCAGATCGGCAAAAAGAACCGTAACGGACTCAAAGCTATCGGCAATAACTCCATGAAACTGCTTAAGGCGATCGGCGATCGCTTTGGGCAAAATGTTTAATAATAATTTCTCAGATTTTTCCTGCTCGCTATGAAGAGCTTCCTCGGCAAGTTTGCGTTCGGTAACATCATCAAGTACACCCAAAATACCAATGGTCTTACCCTCTGCATCAATAATTGGCAACTTACTAATATCCAGCCATATTGATTTTCCTGACTTGTCGGGATTGAGCTTACGCTGAATTACATGCATTTCAGGAATATTGGAATTCATGATTTGCTGATCATGCGCTCGAAATATATTTGCTAACTCAGGATTTCCAATTAAATCGTAATCAGTTTTGCCCACTACACTTTCTGGAGTTTCTAATTGAGCATACATCGCCCAATTTTTATTACAGCCTCGGAAAACTAGATTGGTATCTTTCCAGAAAATCTGTTGCGGAATACTATCAATGATTAATCGCAAATAAGTTTTTTGTTCTTCGAGCGCTTGCTCTGCTCTCACGCGAGCAGTGATATCTTGAAAACTCCATACACGTCCAATAATCTGATTACCAATTCTCTGTGGACGGGAATAGCGTTCCAATACTCGATCATCTGTAAGTTCCAACAAATCATAACTTTCATGTTCGGGATGACGATAGAACTCTTGCGATCGCAGCATAAAGTCTTGAGGATCAATCATCATTGTCGATAGAAACTCCAATCTGAGGTCAGCATCGTTTGTAGATAAAATCTCAGAAGACAGTGAGAACATATCGACAAAGCGCTGGTTATAGCTATTGATATGACCAAGCTGATCCACGGCAACTACGCCATCTGCGATCGATTCAAAGGTAGCTCTTTGCAAACTCACAAACTCTTCAAGAGTAGACTCTATTTTCTTTCTTTCCGTAATGTCAATTCCAATCGACAGAACCTCAACCAACCTTCCTGCATCATCCAAAATAGGACAGTTCGCCCAAGATATCCAAACTTCCTCTCCTTCATTGCGAATGTTTTGACTTTCTTGAAACATAGAAACTTGGGGAGCCTTAGTGCTATTTCCCATCCAGTTAAGCAAATCAGTAATAGTTGTATCATCACTATCTTTAATAATTGTTCCACTAATATTTCTGCCAACCATCTCATCTTGATTATGAAATCCAAAGAAGGTTACCCCATATTCATTAATATATTTAATTGTGCCAGCAATATCTCTCCGTAAAATGATGCAATTTGCCGCTTCTACAAGGGTACGGTATTTAGTCTCACTGGTTTTTAAATCAGAAGTACGCTGTTCCACCCGAATTTCTAATTCTTCTTTACTTTGGGCAAGCGCCGTAAAAGAGATTTGCAATTGTTGCGCCATTTGATTAAAGGAATCAGCCAGAATTGATAGCTCTCGAACATTCGCGGCTTGAATGGGTTTATAGGGCTGACCAGTAGCAAGATCGGCGGATGCAGAGAGATTTGCTAGCAAATGCGAAGCATCAATTAGTTTCTCTACGGGTTTAGCAATCCATTTTGAAGTATAAAAGCCTGTCATACTAGCAAAGATGAAAGCTAAAATACATAACACAACTGTGTTACGTGTATTTATGTTAATGCGATCGTGAAAGTCTTGTTCTGATACGGCGACGATCATCAACCAGTCTAGCCCCTGATCGTTTCGCAATCGCGTAATCTGGACATATTGAGTCGCACCTTCCCATTCCATTTGGATCTGTAGATGCTTAGGAATATCAGCAGAATTAGGATGCTTTTGTTGAAGATTTTGAAAAATCAATCGCAGTAAAGGATTTTGACTTTTATTTGCATGAATGCGTTGTTGTTTTTTATCGATGGAAATGTAGGGTAATTCAGAAGTTGATGTAGCGACGATTTCTCCTGATGGTTCAAGAATAAAAGCTTGTCCTGTTTTAGCGATCTTTAGTTGACGCAGAAAGTCACCTATTTGGGTCAGAGTCAAATCGATCGCAATGACTCCGCGCAAGTTACCAGATTCGCTATAAATCGGCAAAGAAGCCGTAATCCCTAAAATCGGACGCGCCACGAATAGATAAATCGGACTCCAAACTGCTTGGCGAGCCTTGACTGCTACTTTATACCAAGGGCGATCGCGAGGATCGTAAATATTCGCCTCAATCTGGTTGAGGACTTTACCAACATTGTCTAATCGATAGATTAATTTTTGCAGCGAAGCTGATGAATTTGGCAAGAAAGATTGATGTAATACTAAAGCATTACCTTCCCTACGCTCAACACCAATAAATTGCCCTTGGGGATTTGCTGCGTAGAAAAAATATAAACTTTGAGCTTGGCGCATCTGTTGCCAAAACATCTTATCTAAACTATTTAAATTCTCAAAATTTAAATAGCCTGCCCTTGCCATGGCTCCATGAGATTGCAAAATTTCTAAAGGTGCATCGAAGTAACCTCTCACATGGGCTTCAATCGTGTTTGTTAC
>JANNDZ010000272.1:0-6162 GCA_031378395.1 Pseudanabaena sp. OTE_75_metabat_487_sub | reverse complement strand
AGTCCCAAAGTTCGGTTCATTATGAATTTATTCTAAGAAGATTTCCAAGAGAAAATATCCCCATGCGTAGGGGCAGGTTTTGGAATAAATCTATAGGCAAGCCATTGACTTGTAACTAAACCTACCCCTACAGGGATTTTGTTTTAGGGAAATCACCTAAGTTCAATTTGATAATTCGTAGAAATTACCTGATTAAGGGCTAAAGAATTCCAAAAAGAACGAATTTGATTACTGACTGCTTGCCACTGCGAATAATGAAAGAAATGCTTTCCCTGATCACTCAACCAAAGGCGATCGCTATCTTTAAGATGCAATCTCCATTTTTGGTAGGCATTTTCGCCACCGCCACCAATAACATAGTCATCTAATGCACCACAAACTAACATTGGTACTGCAATCGACGTGGGTGCGATATATGTAGGTTCATAGAGAGAATGGGGAACCAGAGAATTATCGAGATCTTGTTTAAGCAAATTAGCTAGCCAAGACAACATCTCTTGATCGCGATAGCCAAATAGATAAAAGGCTGTCCGCATCAGCATCATTTCACGACTACAGCCCATTAACTGACGCTGCTCATAATAGTGACTATGCCAGCTAGTTGCTAAGTTAACTCCCACTGATAACAAAGTTAGCGATCGCACATGTTCAGGATATTTTTTGGCATAGAGCCATCCAACTAAACCTGCAATGCCATGACCAACTAAATGCACAGAGCCATTACAAGTTTGCAAGTATTCGTGTAATGTGGCGATCGCTATATTTAGATCGATTGGTTCGTCAGGGTTTTGGCAATATTCCCATTGTGATATCGCATATTGTCGCGATAGCGATCGCAATAGTTGCAAATCAAAACGGCGTAAAGATTGGCTGGTGCAAATACCAACAACTTGAGGTGAGCTGGACTGTTTAAAGGTCATATTGGGATCGACTTTTATCGCTATAAATTACTATTAAACTTTTAAATGTCGTTTGTTGTTCTATCAAGAAAAAAGAAAGGAGTGAGTGACAAATGGATGCTTTTACTAAAATCTGTGTCAGCAATCCTTGTAAAAAAAGCATTGTGCCAATCACTCCTGCCAACGCATTTGAACTATGTGTAATGAAGCGTGCTGAGTCAAGCCGCATCAAAACATAATTGATATCCTAACACTATTGAATATTATTATCAATAATAAACATCAATGGCGACGCTTCGCGTCGCTATTAATGTTTATTTGTTTCGCGGATGAGCGCAAAGCGCTGAGACCTACTTAGCTTGTAATTGCCAGACCTTGACTGTGCGATCGGCACTACCACTTACTAGGGTTTCATCCTTAGGATTAAAACTGAGCGATAGGACGGGAGCCTCATGTTGATTGAGGATTTGCATTGATTTACCTGTTTTTACGTCCCAAATCTGAATTGTTTTATCAATTCCACCAGAAGCGATTACACTGCCATCGCGATTAAAGTCAACCGCTAACACCCCACCGACATGCCCAGATAGCGTACGAATGACTTTGCCAGTGTTCACATCCCATATTTTTACGGTTTGATCTTGGCTACCACTAACAAGTAATTTACCATCGGGGCTAAAGGCGATCGCATTTACGGGCGCAGCATGTCCAGTCATGGTAAGAATTGATTTACCTGTATTTACGTCCCAGATTTTAATAGTTTTGTCAAAACTGGCGCTGGCGATTCTTTTACCATCTCGATAAAAAGCGACAGAGACAACCTTATCCTGATGCCCTTCAAAAGTTTGTAATAATTCACTTTTACGCCAATTCCAAAGCTTGAGCGTTTTATCAGCACTGGCACTGACTAAAGTATTCCCATCAGGGCTATAGGCAACACTGTAGACCTGTCCACTATGTGCTTCGATGTTCCGTACTGGTTTGCCGCTACGGAAGTTCCATAACTTGATAGATTTATCGATACATGCCATTGCGAAGGTATTGCCATTGGGATGTACAGCGATCGCATTAATTCCCGAAATCGAGCCAAGGTGATTCGATAAAGTCCCAAAAGACTGATTATCTCGGATATTCCATAGCCTTAAAGTGCGATCATAACTACCACTGGCAAAGCTAAATCCATTGGGAAAGAAAGCTACTGCTCGCACCCAACCTGTATGTCCTTTGAGTGTCTGCCGTAGAATGTAAGTAGAAGTTACAGGCGCAGGCTCAGTAACTGTAGGAGTCGGGGTAGGATTAACGGCTAGTTTGGGAAAATATTGAGAGAAATTGATCACTCCCCAGCTAATTCCTGCAATACAGACTAGGGCGATCGCCCAACGATTCGTATTTTGACTAAAAGTAAATGTGGGCATTTGAAAACTGTCAGCGTCTTGCATGGGCAAGTTATCGAGATCATAGAGAACTTCTTGAGCAGTTTGATAGCGATCTTCAGGATGATGCTTGACCATGCGGTTGAGAATGAGAACTAATTTAGGATGAATCGTTGAACCCATCTGCCAGTCAAGCAAATTCAGATCTTCACGGCGCACTAGCTGACTAGGATGTAACCCAGTCAGCAATTGGATTGCAGTTAAGCCAAGGGCGTAGATATCGCAACTAGGAGTAAAATTTCCAAGGGCTTGATCGAAAGGCATATAGCTAGGCGTACCGAGGACAACTCCATTTTGAGCCGCCGTTGCATAGATACCTTTGAGAACCGCAAAATTAGTGAGCACAAAATGTTGTTCGCTTCTATTAGCACCCTGATTATCTCTGTGATTCTGTTTGCGACGAATTAGATTCCTAGGACAAATATCTCCATGCACCATATTAGAGCTATGGGCAATATGCAGATTAGTCAACAATTGCCGCAGAAATTGAATTAATTCTGACTCGCTATAGAGTCTTCCTGCCGCAGTTTCATCACTAAGACGAGTTCCATCGATCGCTTCTTCTACGATATAAAATTCCTCCTCTTGCTCAAAATAAGTCGTAATCTTTGGGAAGTCAGTACTGCGATCGCTAAGTTGCTGCAATTTAGGAACTTGATTACGAAATAGCGATCGCGCCCAGTCAAGTTGCAAGTTTGTTTTATTAATCAGACAAAAACTTTTGGCGATCCAGCGTGGCATTTCTGCAGCGACGGTATCTTCAACTAAGTAGGTTTGCCCATAGGAATCATCAGCGATAGTTTGTACAACTCGAAAGCGTCCGCCTAAGAGATTTCCAAACGCTTTACCAATCGTTTGTGATGTCGCCATGAGAACCTTACTCCAACCGCACAACTTGTTTAATTATAATCCAATACGCTGTGTTGCCAATGGCAACACAGCGTATTGGATTATAATTAGTTTTTTGATGTTGGCACAACATAGAGAATGCCAGAAATTAACGTGAGTACGACTGCGATCCAGAAAAAGGCGATCGCATAGGGAATTTTGACCAATAAAGCAGCGATCGCCACGATTTGCATCACAGTTTTGGCTTTCCCCCAAAAATTTGCGCCGATAATTTGAGGTTTACTGGTTTCACCAGAAGCCTCCTGACTAGCACTCGGCGCACCACGCCAAGCGGTGATCAATAGCTCTCGCGTAATAATTAAAAATACCGCCCATGCAGGAACCTGACCGAGTTCAATGAACAACAAAAATAAGGCGATCGTCAGGACTTTATCGACAAGGGGATCAAGGAATTTACCCAGTTCTGTTATTTGATTAAGTTTTCTTGCTAAATATCCATCTAGCCAATCGGTAATCGCGGCAATGATAAATACGCTTAGCGCAATGAGGCGGGTAAGTTCGCTATCTTGCCAAAGAAATAGCCCAAAAATAATCGGAACCGCGATCAGGCGAGATAAAGTTACCCAAGTTGGCAATGTAATCATAAACAACCAAATAAAATAAAAAGTGGTGCAAAGCACCACTTTTTATTTTATTTGGTTTCGGTAACTCGCCAGCTAAGTTTGAGATTAAACCAGAAGTTCCAAATGGTGACGATTGCGATCGCAATTAGATTCGCAAGATTCTTATTAATTCCAAAATAGTTATAAAGAATATTCAGAATAATCAAATTCAAGCCGATTCCAATTAAACAAATCAGATTAAATTTTACAAACCGCTTAATCAGTCTTCCCCAACCAGTTTGCAGACTAGAAATATCACGAAATGTCCAAAGATCATTCCACAAAAAATTATTCAGAACCGCCACTTCCGAAGAAACAATCTTACTGCTAGTCAATCCCCAACCAATTGTACCCAACAGATAAAAGATGGACATATCTACAAATACACCACTCAAACCCACCAACCCATAACTGAGAAATCGTTTAATAGGCAGATGTAGTTTTTCGCGTAATTTCGTGATCCGACCACGCGATCGCAGGCGCAATAGATGCAAAATATAATCCACATATTGCCGCCAAGTCACCTTACTCTCGCCCTCTTGGCGTTCTTGAAATACATAGCCAACCTCAGCAACAGAGCCAATATTGCCGCGACCAAGTACTTCGATCAAAATTTTGTAACCTAAAGGATTCATCGGGTAATTTGCGATCGCGCTACGCCTGACCATAAAATAGCCACTCATCGGATCAGAAACCCGACCGATCACATTAGGAAGAATGAGCAATCCTATCATCTGTGCTCCCCGCGATAGAACCCGCCGCATAAATCCCCAATCGCTGACACCACCGCCCTCAACATGGCGACTAGCAACCACTAGATCTGTTCCCTTCGCCATTTCATCCAGCATTTTAATTAGAGTTTCTGGTGGATGCTGCAAATCTCCATCAATTACTCCTAACAACTCTCCCTGCGAGGCTTGCCAACCACGAATCACCGCCGTTGAAAGCCCTTTTTCTCCTTGCCGACGCATTACTCGCAATTGAGGATAGTTTGGGATCAAATCTAGTCCAACTTGCCAAGTCAAATCTGGACTGTCATCATCAACAATAATCAACTCATAATTTTCGGGAAAATAATTACTTAATAACTGAGTCAGAATTTCTACTAACTTCGCTAGGTTCTTGCTCTCATTGTAAGTAGGCACAATTAGTGAAAATTTAACTAGATTCTTCTGTGGATGAGAAACTTGATCAAAATTTGACTCATCTACACTTTTAGAGAAGAGAAGTTCATTAACTTGAAATGCTCCCAAAGGAACAGATATGAGGGAGTAGGACATTATCTAGCAATTACAAGGAATTTTATGTTGATTCAAGCTAAGGAATAAGAGGTTATTTGCCATATCTAAAATAGACTTTAAACTAACTTACAACAAATTGTGAATAAACTAGCCAATATATTTTTTGCAAAAGCCTTGCGAAGCATAGCTTTTACAAAAATATATTGGATGTTATGCAAATCTCTATCCTAGATTCATGGAAAACATATGTAGTGTAATTTCTGAGCGTTCTTAGTTGATAATGTATTGGGTTGGGTAGCGAAAACTTCCCTGTCTATGTAGCTCAAAATACCTGCACAGATAACATTATGGTTCAAAAAGCAGCAAAAAATAGTTTTGTTGCCTTAGAGGGTGTTGGTAAGTCTTACTTGCAGCCAAATGGGCAAACTATTTCGATTATTGAAAATATTAATTGTCAGTTACAAGTAGGTGAAATTATTGCTTTGTTAGGACCTTCAGGTTCTGGCAAGTCAACATTAATGCGAATGATTGCGGGGTTAATTCCACCTTCAACTGGGAAAGTACTTTATTACAATCGCCCATTAGTAGGATTAAATCCAGGCGTAGCGATCGTTTTTCAAAATTTTGCGCTTTATCCTTGGTTAACCGTTCTAGAAAATGTGGAACTGGGGCTAAAGGCAAAGGGAGAAGCAAAGGATACGAGAGAGCAAAAAGCGCTGCGGATGATCGATGTGATTGGTTTGGATGGATTTGAGAATGCTTATCCTAAAGAGCTATCAGGGGGAATGCGTCAACGTGTGGGCTTTGCTAGAGCTTTGGCTGTGGAGCCAGAATTGTTATGTATGGATGAACCATTTTCAGCCTTGGATGTACTAACTGCTGAAAACTTGCGTTTTGAATTACTTGACCTTTGGCTAGAAAAACGTATTCCCACTAAGTCAATTTTGATTGTGACTCATGGTATCGAAGAAGCCGTGACATTAGCCGATCGCGTGATTGTTTTGGGTCGCAATCCAGGGCGAATTCGAGCAGATTTACCGATCACGCTTCCCCATTATCGCGATCGCAAAAGCCCTGA
>JANNDZ010000259.1:0-3594 GCA_031378395.1 Pseudanabaena sp. OTE_75_metabat_487_sub | reverse complement strand
CCGCTGATGACGACGACCGGAGATTTCTCGGCGTAAGCCTCGGCAGTAGTGTTGGCCACCTTCAATCCGCCCACGCAGTACGTCACGCACACCGCACCGATCCCGTGGATGCGGGCGTAGCCATCGGCTGCGTAGCCCGCACAGTCTTCGCGCGTGCAACCGATCACACGAATCGGGCTGTCCTCCAGCATCCCATAGAACTGAAGCACGAAGTCGCCGGGGATGCCGAAGATGTCGGTCAGGCAGTGGTCCTGAAGCCGCTGGATGAGGTACTCGCCAATCGTGGGCGAGTCGGTCTTCACTGGAGCGGCCGGACGCGAAGCGGGCGTAGTCTTCGCGACCACCTTGGTTGAGGTCGTGGTCTTCCCTGAACCCGTTGGTCCCGTAACTAGCACTAGTCCACGCGGCTTTTCACTAAGTTCGCGCACAATTGGCGGTAAGTTCAGATCATCCATGTCAGGAATTTTGGAAGAAAGCGCCCGTAGACAGGCAGCATAGGTTCCGCGATCTTTGTAAACATTGACCCGAAATCTGGCTAGTCCCTTAACCCCATAGGAGCAGTCTAACTCCCAGTTTTGTTCTAGAGCTTTACGCTGATTGTTATTGAGCATCGCAAAAATCAAGCGCTGACATTCTTCAGGGGTAAGCGGATCGCGATCGGTGCGGGTGAGGTGACCATTGATGCGTATGTAAGGGGGCAGCCCTGCGGAGATGTGAATGTCAGAACCTTTGCGTTCTACAACCTCTTCCATCAAGTCTTCAATGATGTAGTCCATTACCATAGCGGGCTATTCTCCTGATCTAATACTAGTAAATTCATGATTCCCTATGTAGCTGATAAAAACTGCCCTTCGCTCAAACTTTAAAAATGATCTAGTCAAGTTATCAGTATTTGAGCCTTGCGCTTTGCGCAAGGCTCAAATACTAATCTAGAAAGTTCTAGGCGTTGTGCAGTAAGGACATTCAATTGTTTCGGGTGTGAGCATAGCATCACAGTTGTCACATTCCAGCCCTTTACCTCGTCGAGCCCGTTCTTCAGCTTCTCGCCCTTTATCGGTATATACGACTCTGAGTACCTCGTCTAGAGTAGTTGCGCCTTCTCTTACCAAGTCAAAAGCATATGCCATTAGGGTTTTCATCCCTTCTTGGACGGCAATCTCTTTGATGACTTCGGTAGTTGCTCCTTTGTTGATTGCACTTTGCAAGCGTTCAGTCATTTTCATGATCTCGTACACACCTGCACGCCCTTTATAGCCAGAACCGCTACATTTTGGACAGACTCGTTGACCTGGAAGCATGGCTTCACGATTGACGATGTTCGCACGGTAGAAAGTCTTTTCGAGGTCGCTGCTGGGTAGACCAAAGCGATCGAGTTCTTCTTGGCTAGGGTTATAGGGAATGCGGCAGTTGTCACAAATTCGGCGAAGGAGACGTTGAGCGAGAACACCGATGATGGCTGTGCTTGCCATAAATGGCTCTACGCCCATTTCTTCGAGACGGGCAATGCTGCTGGGTGCGTCGTTAGTATGCAATGTGGTGAGAACTAAGTGCCCTGTTAGGGCTGCCTCGATCGCAGTTTTAGCAGTTTCCGCATCTCGCGTTTCCCCAACAAGGATTACGTCAGGATCTTGACGTAAGAAAGCTCGAAGAATACTGGCAAAGGTCATGCCCTTTTCCCGTAGCACTTGGCATTGGGTCAAACCAGGTAAATTATATTCGACAGGATCTTCGGCGGTACTGATGTTGATTCCAGGGTCATTACATTCAGCGAGAGTTGAATATAGGGTGGTGGTTTTGCCTGAGCCAGTAGGGCCTGTAACCAAAATCAGTCCATATGGACGTTTTGCAAAACTTTGCATCAGCTCTAAGCTTTCAGGATCGCTGATCAGTTTATTAAGCCCAAGTTGAGTGTTGGAGTTATCGAGAATCCGCAAAACTACTTTTTCACCGTTTTGGGTGGGGCAAGTATTTACGCGAAAGTCTACACGCCGACCCTGGAAGTTGCGTTTGAGTTTGCCATCTTGGGGGACGCGCTTTTCAGCGATATTTAGATTAGAAATAATCTTGAATCGTGAGATTACCGCGCTAATAATGTTTTTTGGTAGGCGCTTATTATCACTGAGAAAGAAGTATTCACGTAGTACTCCGTCCTTACGAAGACGGATACAAAGGTCTTTTTCTTGTGGTTCAATGTGAATGTCTGAGCAACCTTCCTTAAGAGCTTTAACAAGGATTTTATCGACAAGGCTGATGATTGGTGCAGAGTTTTCACCCCCAACCATGAGTTCATCACCTTGATCCCCGTCAGCAATATCTTCATTAAAGACATCATCTTTGATTTGGAGGTCTTCATCGCTGATTGCTCCTTCAGCTTTGGCACTTTTGTTGACTTGAAATTGGACAATATTGTCAAAGGTGCGATGAAAATCTTCGCGCGAAATAACTCGCCTGACAACCGTCAAATTTTTGAGTAGTCGAGCGATCTCATTTTGGACTTTGTAGCTGTCGGGGGAAACTAAAGCGATTGTAATGCTATTTTCGGTCTTAACTAGCGGTAGCATCTCGCAGTCTCGACAACTGGAAATTGGGATGATGTTAGAGTCGAGTAAGGTGCTGAGAGAAGCAATATCAAACTTGTCAATTTCGACATCGGGATCGATTGGTTCGATACCGTAAAGAACACGCAGTTCAAAAAGCTGTTGACGTTTGTAATAGCGGGTAATGTCGGGAGCGAGTTGCTGCCCCAGAATTTGCTCTAGGACGCTAATAAATGGAACATTTTGTTCTTGGCTATCCTTGACAGCGCGATCGAACTGGTCTGAGGTTGCGTGTCCTGCTTGAATCAGTCTGCTCTCGAAGGGAGTGCGACCTCCCCGTTTGGCAAGAGCTTTGGTCCTATTTTTTAAGCCTGAGGCGGTAGTTGGCGCTTGATCTGATGTATTCATAGCCCAAGAGTTCCTAAGAGTTCATTACCCAAGTGAGATTAGATCTTCACGATCGCAAAGAAATATTTAAGAGCGATCGCAAAGCAATGTAAGGCGATCATAGCTGTTTGCATAACTATATTGGGCAAAAATAGCACAAGTGTTTCATAGTTTTACAAAATCAAGCTAAAAATTTGAGTGATAGCGAGAGGTACGGCGCAAAGCACCGTACCTCTCGTTTATTTTTTGAGGGCTTGCCAACGAATTTCGGGGTTTTGGACAAGAAGTTGGGAAATGGCGATCGCACCTTTTTTATTTAAGTGGCTAGGGTCAGAAAAAAGGTCGGCTTGATTTAGAATCGATTGAGATAGGTCGAGATAGGTAAAACCTTCACGTAAAGAAAGCTCTTGCATTCTGCCATTGAACGTAGCTTCATAGCGGCTGCGAATTTGATCAAGATAAGTGGCATGTAAAGGCATGTTCACGACCAAAAGCTCAATATTATTGCGGCGACAAAAATCAACTACATTTGCAAAAGCCTCAAACTGGGAGCCACTGGGCTCAAAGTTCCGATAATCCAGATCATAGTCGCCTGGGACTTGAGGAAATTTTTGGAAATAGGTGTTGGGATCGAAGATGACATCAAAAGCGACAAAGCCTTTGGGATCAA
>JANNDZ010000253.1:0-9013 GCA_031378395.1 Pseudanabaena sp. OTE_75_metabat_487_sub | reverse complement strand
GGAAGGGATTAGCTACTTAGTGTAAATAACTGTAACAAGGCGCTCATGCAATTAAGTTCATTAACTAATGATTTACAAATTTAATCAGCCCTTTGATTTTTTAGGCAAAGCTACATAAAACAAGGCTTTTCAAAAATTCGAGCTAATTATTTACATAATGCGCCATATTCACAAAAAATCTCTTCTCAAAAACTATGTTTAGGGGTAATGTACAAGAGCTAGTAAACTGAGTGAGATTTTGCCAAGCTTTGTGAGCCAAATTAGCTAACATCTCATATTACGAGGTTGTATGAGTAATAATAGCTATAGTAGTTTCATTTAAAAATTGAAACTTACTCGCTAGCCTGTTCAGCAGGAATAGCTAGGCGCTTCTAAGATTAACTATGGTCAATGTAATTCAGTCAATGTAATTCAACCTAGCAAAAGATAGGAAGCAACTTCTATGTAAATTCAATTTCATCGTGTACAACAGTTACGCAGGGCAGAGTAAGCAATGAGTATAAGCAATCGAGTTCGACTATATGAACTCTCACGAGAGTTAGATCTCGACACCAAAGATGTAATCGCGGTATGTGAGCAATTAAATATAGTTGTTAAAAGTCATAGTAGTACAATTACAGAATCAGAGGCGGAATTGGTACGCATCAAAGCCCCTCAATATCATCATAAAGCTGCCGATCCTAGGGCTTCTGAGAAAAAAGCTGCTACTGCGGCAAAGATCAAAGAATCCGATGCTCGTATTGCCAAGCAGCAAATTCTTGCGGTTACCAAGCCCACAATTCGTCTCAATACTCCACCTGACTCTGGTAATGTAGGAACTACAACTTCTGTAAATCCGCCTCTTAACTCACCTAGTGCGATTGCCGAGCCTAGCTCAGAAACTCCTGCTAAAACTGCTGTTATTAACCCTCCCCTGCCCATGCCCCCTGCTTCTTCATTAGTCAAGCCTCCCAGTCGTCCTTCTGTCTCAGAAGGTGAACAGTCCGAAACTAACCCTGCGCCCAAAATTGAATTGACCTTAGAAACAGCATTGACCCCACCAGTAAATCCCCAAGCGATCAAAGACTCTCAGCCAGCATCGCCATCAGAATCAAAAACAGAATTAATTACGCCGCTAGCTGCACCCAAATCATCCGAAAAGGCTGCTTCATCTGCCCCTGTAAAGATCTCAGTTGAGGAGTCAGCAACGTCAAAGATCGTCACACCAAAACAAGCACCTCGTAAAGAGGCTCCAAAGGCTGAGCGCCCACAAGCAGAAAAAGCTGAGCGCCCTCCTGTTGCGCCTAAACAATCTTTAGTAAGTGTGTCGCCACCTCAGGTCAAATTAAACAAACCTGCCGCACCAGAGAGACCTAAGGCTCCTGTAGCCGTCACGCCTAAAGCCGTTATTGCGCCGAAACCTCCTGCGACAAGACCTTCAGACGAGTCAAGGATTTCGGCAAAAGCCAATCAAAGCCAGTCTGAGCAGGGCAGATTTGAACAGATTACAAGCGAAGAAACCCCAGAAACAGTTAAGGTCAATAAACCTGAAAAGCCAAAACTGAACAAACCTGTGGAACAGCAAGCGGCTCCTGCTGGTGGTAGACCACAAAGTCGTGGACCAAAGTTGGTCAAAGACTCAGTACTCATCGAACGTGGGATCACTGCGCCGACGGAACCACCTCACAACTTGCGTCCACCGATGCCAACCTTGATGCGTGCACCTGAAAAGCCCGTCATTGCTGACAAAACTGGCAAGAAGCCAGAAGCGGCTGGTGGATTTAATCCCGCGCTCCCAGAACTTCTCGAAAAACCAACGTTGCCAGGTAAGGGTAGTAAGCGTAAAGGTAAGTCCAAAGAAGAAGAAGAAAAGGATTTACTAGAGCTTAAAGAAAAAAATCGTCTCAACAAGCCGAAGCGCTATTTACGTGATTTTGCTGATGAAGATGATGATGGGGCTGATGCTGATGCAGCTGCTGAGCTAGCACAGATCAGTTTGTCACTAGCGCGTCCTGCGGCACGTCCTAAGGCAGCAGCAGTTCCATCAAAGCCAACCATGGCGGCTGATATTAAGCCAACACAAAAGGGTAAAAGATCTGCCCCAAGTCGCGATCGCCGTCACCAGCAAGTCGAAATTATTCCTGAAAAACCAACCTCGGTAGAAATCGAAGAGGGTATGACCGTTGCTGTACTAGCCAAACGCCTAGTACTTTCAGAGACAGAGGTAATTCGTACCCTGTTTATGAAAGGGATCATGGCGAATATCAACCAAACCCTCGATGTGGGCACTGCCAAAATGGTGTCGGCGGAATTGGGCTATGAAGTCCATGCTCCTGAAGTCGTCGAGCTTGCTCTCAAGACGGAAATGATTGATGCTGGCGACCTTGACAAGCTGCAACGCCGTCCGCCAGTAGTCACAATCATGGGACACGTTGACCATGGTAAAACCACCTTGCTCGACGCAATTCGCAAGAGCAAAGTCGCTCAAGGAGAGGCGGGTGGTATTACTCAACATATCGGCGCATATCACGTTGATGTTGAGCATAATGGCGTTAAACAACAAATCGTCTTCCTTGATACCCCTGGTCACGAAGCCTTTACCGCCATGCGTGCGCGTGGTACGAAGGTTACTGACATTGCTGTGCTAGTTGTTGCTGCCGATGATGGTGTTCAACCTCAAACCATTGAGGCGATCAGCCATGCTCGTGCTGCTAAAGTGCCAATCGTTGTTGCCATTAACAAAGTTGATAAGATCGACGCTCAGCCCGATCGCGTTCGTCAAGAGTTAACCGAGTATGCTCTCGTTGCTGAAGAATGGGGCGGCGACACCATCATGGTTCCTGTAAGCGCCATCCGTCGAGAGAACCTTGATACCTTGCTAGAAATGATCTTGCTGGTTGCCGAAGTTGAAGATTTACAAGCGAACCCCAACCGAACTGCTAAGGGTACGGTCATCGAAGCTCACCTCGACAAGGCAAAAGGTCCCGTTGCGACATTACTGGTTCAAAACGGTACATTGCGCGTTGGTGACATCTTTGTGGCTGGAGCTGCCTTCGGTAAAGTTCGTGCCATGGTGGACGATCGCAACGTCCGTGTTGATAAAGCTTCGCCATCCTTTGCGGTGGAAGTTCTCGGTTTGGGTGATGTCCCAGCAGCAGGTGATGAGTTTGAAGTCTACCTTGATGAAAAACAAGCCCGTGCAATCGCAGATCAACGCACAATGGATCAACGCCAAGCTCGCTTGGTACAGGCGATGGCTTCCCGTCGTGTTACCCTCGGCACTTTATCGGAGAAAGTCAAAGAAGGCGCTCTCAAGGAACTCAATATTATTCTCAAGGCGGATGTCCAAGGCTCCCTCGAAGCAATTCTTGGTTCACTTGCTCAGTTGCCACAGCGTGAAGTTCAACTTCGCATCCTCCTGTCAGCTCCTGGTGAAATCACCGAAAACGACATCAGTTTGGCGGCGGCAAGTTCAGCAGTTGTTCTAGGCTTTAATACCACGATGGCTCCTGGCGCAAGACAGGCTGCTGACGAGATGGGTGTTGATTTCCGCGATTACAACGTCATCTACAAGCTCTTGGAAGATATCCAAGATGCGATGGAGGGCTTACTCGATCCTGAAATGGTCGAGGAATACCTTGGTCAAGCTGAAGTTCGCGCTATCTTTGCGATCGGCAAGGGCGCTGTGGCTGGCTGCTATGTCCAGAATGGTAAGCTGCTCCGCAACTGTAATGTCCGTGTCAAACGCGGCAATGAGGTTGTACATTCGGCTGTACTTGACTCGTTGCGACGGGTTAAGGATGATGCGAAGGAGGTCGCATCTGGATTTGAGTGCGGTATCTCTCTTGCGAAGTTCTCGACATGGAAAGAAGGCGATACGATCGAAGCCTTCCGTATGGTCACAAAACGTCGCACGCTAGCTACTTCTTAAATAAAAAAGCGCCCCAAGGGGCGCTTTTTTATTAGTATTTATTCTGGCAATTCAATTGTGACTTTGCCACCTGCTATTGCTCGAATGCGTAAGTCATAGCCATACAGTAAACTCATGCCAACTAAAGGATCTGTCTCTGCTTCATTGACAGGAATATTTCGGTATTGACCATCCCAGATGACTGTCGCTGCATAAACCTCAAATGTCACTTCGCTACCATCGCCTAAAGTGCCGCGATCAACGCCTGTCCAAGGTAAATCTAGGGCAGTAATAATTTCACTTGGTAAGCTTAGGTAACCTGTATAGCCAGTATCAATGACGGCATCAATCAGTTTGGTCTGTCGCTTTTCGTTGATAATGACCATTGGAATTGTCGCTTCACAGCTTTGATTAACTACACCGTGAATCATATAGCCTTTCTAAGGCTCCTTGCGCCAAACCGATGAACGACTCGATGTCCAATGCGGACTATCCAAGGTTGGGCATCAGGAATACGTTTGAATAGACTACCTGTTGCAGTCAATATCTCATCGGCAACTTCAAAGTCTCCTGTTTCAATGTCGATCGCAACAATTTTGCCATGATTTCCCGCCTCGACTTGGCAGCGCACCTGAGTTTCATAAATCTCATCGCCGCGCCTAGCGAATTCTTCTTTGCTATATCGGGGTTGTCTTACTGCCATGATTGTTAGTTTTGTGAGATCGCGCTGTTTTTTAAGTCTCTACGAATAGTTTAGCTAAAATATCTGAGATTTCTTTTAAAGATTCAGGCTTGTTTGCAATTAGCCATTCAGTCATTTTTACAGAATCTCTAGTTTTTGAAAACTCTACTCTGCTTTCAGTTAACTTTAAAAATATGTTTTTTAGCATATTTGCACCATCAATTAACCTGACATCTGACGAGTCTTTCTTGCAGTTAGCCTTTTCACATTCTTCTAGAACTGCATCAACATCTGAAACTGTAATTACTTTCTCTTGATCTAATTCATTAATAACACTTGCTATAGCACCAGAATCTAGTAAATAGTTTTCATACATACGACGAGGTAAAAACTCAACTGGATTTGAGCTTCGCTTTCGCAAATCTTCCATTTGTTGTTCAGTACGTTCTTCTTTATCAAACATAAAACCTATTGCTGGTGGAAATAGGTTTGGACTGCCACTTAATTTATCGTAAACGTCAAAAATTATATGTGCACGTTTGCCTTCTAGATCGCCAGTATTCTTAACAGCAAGAATTTGAATTCCTCTCAGAGATTTCTTGAGGATATTTGTGATAATTTGTGGGTAACATTTTTCCTCGGTCTGCCCTTCAACCCATAGTATTTTATCCATGCCAAATACATCAGACAGCCTAACTCCTACTTCATCCAAAAGATATCTCAATTCTCTTGTATCCTTTGAATCCATTGTAAATACTTTTGTTTCACAATCCTCAGTATATTTGAGCATTGTAATAGTCGCTGGTTCAGCAGCAGAAATTATGGTTGGTGAATGGGTTGAAATAATGTACTGATGTTCTTGGAATCTTCCATTCTTGCCTAATTCTTTGAGGATTTCTATAAGTTTTTTTGCTGCCCCAGGATGTAAGAAAGATTGGGGTTCATCAATGATAATTATTCTTGGATGGTTTGCTGTAAGCACAACAAATAAAATTGATAAAACCTGACCAACTCCTGTTCCACAAGCAGACAATGGAAAGGACAAGTCATCTCTCATTGTTAACGGATCAATATGCCAAACCTTGATCTCAATATTTTGTCCTTGCGAAATTGAAATTTGTTTGATCTGAGGAAATATTATTGATACATAACAATTGAAAAGCTTAAATAATTCTGGATTATTACCTTGCAATATACCAAGTGCTTCTGGCAGATTTGAAGCATTAGTAAAAAGCTCAGCATTATATGATCTACCACAGCTACCAATATTTAGACGTTCTGCAAGAAATCTGTATATTCTCTTTTGAGAAACTTTCAAAAAACCTGCAAAAGAGTTTTGTGACAACAAAAAAATTGGATATATTGGACCTAAAACCCAATTCCCAGATTTATTTGGATCTGGAACTACCTGAAAATGTGAGCATCCACCGTTAACTATGGGTTCTGTTTCATATAAATCAAAACTTGGCTTTTCATTATTACCATTGCAAAAGAAATTTAACTGACCAGATACAGATGTGCTAAAAGTTTGCTGTTTTGGATTATCTAACCATGATCTAAATTTTGATATTAATACATGTTGAATCTTGTCAACTTCACCCCCAAAAGAATAAGGAATGATATATGGGGTTGGAATTTGTGCTGCAATTTCTTCAAATTCTAAATCTTTAAGATACAAACTAAAATGTACCTGTGATTCTGGTTTTAGTAATGACGATTTTGTTGGTAGCGTACTAAGACTTTTATGAGGAGTATCGTTAAATTCAAGCGTCAAAGCTTCAAGCAAAGCTGTTTTACCAGAACTGTTTTGTCCCGTAATAATGTTTATTCCTGCCCGAAAATCCATCCATCCAGAATCACGAAAAGATTTATAGTTTAAAACCCTCGCCTTTAAAATCATCATATAAGTGTTGGTTGAGTGAACAAATAATAAATTGGTCTTCTAACTTCTTGCTAAGACTATAAAATTTACATTTTAGCCTCTTGAAATAAAATATTTTTCTTAGATCTTTGTCAAAAAGGAAATTGCTTCGATTGAAATATCTTGACGGTAGCATGAGCTTTAGAAAGACGCATTATATATTCGATCAACTCATAGTGAAAGGATAGAGCTGTTGAAACTGTAATTCCAAATCAAATATTTCTGCGAAGGTTTGCGCGACCTTGAGATACTATCTAAAAACTCTGCTAAGCAATGCTTTCATTATATTTCCGTTTAAGTTTATTGATGCGCCTTCATTTAACTTAGAGGAGAATCTAAGTTAATTTCTTCGTAAATATTGAAACAAAATCATATTTGCGTTAAAATTCCAGCAATATTAATTTAATCTGTCAATACGATACTTGACGATATCTCCGTCAATCAGACTTAGTAAGATCAAAAGTCCGCAGTAACGCCCTCTATCTAAATTTATTGGAATATAAAAATTGGACTTTGAAGATTTGACAAGTAAGCAAAAATACTTAATTGAAACAGTAAGACAATTGGGTATTAAAAATTTTGCTCCCCGCGCACACTTGTATGATGAGCAAGCCTCTTTTCCTCACGAAAATTATCAAGATTTAAGAGAGCATGGACTTTTAGCATTATGTATTCCTCAAGAGTATGGAGGAATGGGTGTTTTTGCTACTTATTGCTTAATATCGGCTGAAATAGCTCGTTATTGTGGTGCTACAGCTCTTACTTATAACATGCATATTTGCTCAACTCTATGGTTAGTGTTGAGTAAAGAACTCCCAATGACAGAAGCACAAAGAGCAGAATGTGAGCTTTACCAATTAAAACATTTCTCAAGAATAGTGGTCGAAAAAGCCATCTATTCTCAACCTATTTCTGAGGCAGGTGCAGGAGTATCCATGGGGAAGTCCTATCAAACAAGTGCCAAAAAAGTTGACGGTGGATGGCTCGTTAACGGAACAAAAATCTTTGCGTCTCTTTCTGGTGCTGCTAATTACTATGGAGTCGTTTGTACTGAGCAAAAAAATATGGCATCTGTTGAGGATGCTATTTATTTAGCTATTCCTGCTGATGCTAAAGGTGTGGAAGTTACAGGTACATGGGACCCTCTAGGGATGAGAGGTACTGTTTCCCGAACCTTGGTTTTTAATGAAGTATTTGTCAAAGACGATGCTCAGCTACTACCAAATAATATTTACTTCAAACTTACTCAATACTATCCATATATATTTTTTACATTAGCTTCTACTTATATGGGGATTGCCCAAGCAGCTTATGATTTTACGGTTAAATATCTCCGTGGAGAAGTAGAAGGAATACCTCCAATTAAGCGCAGAAAAGACAAAATAAAACAATTTGTTGTTGCAGAAATGTTTGTTAAATTGGAGCAAACCAAAGCTCTATTTCACACGGTAATTAATGAGACTCAATTTAATCCAAGTAAAGCTAAGAGATTAAGGATATACGCTGCCAACTACACAATTATGGAAAACTCTAATGAATTAAGTCGCTTAGCTATTCGAGTTTGTGGTGGGCAGTCTCTTTTGAAGACTTTACCATTAGAAAGAATTTATCGGGATAGTTGTTGTGGAGCTATTATGAGACCATGGCCATCAGATCGTTGCTTGGATAAATTAGGTTTTGAAGTTTTATATGAACCTGGAGAAATTGACGATTAGATTTAATCTGATAGCAAATAGAGTCTTTACGCGATGCGCAACGAGGAATTAGAAATCAACTAAGGGACTTACCCAAAATAATCGCTCCCAAGAATATGGCGGCTGGCATAGCCAGCCGCCATATTCTTGGGTTTTATATGGATCATTTTCCCCTTGGAGTTCTCTAAGTTGTGCTTGAGAGGTTGACTAAGATAGTCTTAATCCCCAATCAGGAACCCATGAATATTCGAGACAATCCCAAAGAGTTTCGAGTTCATCGCCATTAGGAGTAGTAAGAGAAAACTGCGCAATTACGCTTCTGCCACTAATGAGAACATGACCATGAAAGCCATAGTAAAATATCTTCTTAGGTACACAGTAGACATAGTCAGCAATAACTTCAAAGCTACGACAATGGAATACATGACAGAGTTAACATAGCGGTATTGCTACACCATCAATCAGATGCACTTCATCATCTAAAGCACCCAAAACTGAGCGGCAAGAAAAACTTGCCGCTCTTGCCAATATCGCGACAATATTGCCAAATCCCTACATTAGTGTCTATTCCTCAATACTTGGTAATTACTTCCATCGTCATCACTTCACTTTTGTAAAATACTAAAATGACAAAAAATTCTATAGAAAGCATAATTCTCATCCCCTAAATCGCCAGCAATTCTCACTGGTTTCAAAGCGCGTAAACTTGCCAATCCCATACTTACGATGCACCACATAATCGCCAACATTTAGCTCGTCAGGATTAACTGACTTAGCAGAAGTTATGTGTGAGGGATGCACAAAGGTTGGTGAGGCTAATAATTGCT
>JANNDZ010000237.1:0-5620 GCA_031378395.1 Pseudanabaena sp. OTE_75_metabat_487_sub | reverse complement strand
TTTGAAAACTCATGTCAAAAATCGACTAATTTGTAAAAAACGAGTTAAAGCTTTATCCAGTTGCTGCCCTATGATTCTTTCAGTCGAGCGAAGGAACACAGGAAAATGCAACTATTAAGCAAAGAGAGCCAAATTGTAACTATGAGTGCAACCACGAGTGCAACTAATCAGCGATCGCTTGTAGTTGTTCTTGCTGAATCGAATACATCTAATCGCCGTTTGATGGTTGATGAATTAATAAAAGATCATCATCTGGTTGCAAGTTGCGGCAATTGCGAAGAGATAGATAAAGCACTAGGTTTACGGACTCCTGATTTATTCATTCTTGGTAATTTGCCAGAAATCAGTATTTTAGAAGCATATCGTAGATATGCTAACCAATTTCAAAATGTGCCGATAATTTTGTTGACTGAGGGAAGCAGCATCAACCAATTTTTTCGAGACTGGGCAATTTCTAAGGGAGTCTATGAAGTTTTAAGCAGTTCTCCTGAGAATATACACTCATTAAAAGCGAAATTACAACAAATGTCGCTTGGCAAAGCAAGCTTTAACGAACTTGTAGAAGTAGTTAACGCGAATGTTCCACAAACATCTCTTCAAGGTTTAACCTATCAGCAAGTAATATCTGCACTCAACCAACTCACTGATTTTAGCAAGAAGTACTTTGGTGAAATGGTGTTAGGCAACTACTGGAAAAAAGCTTATATTGCCACTGTACTGGAGCATCCTTGGATTGAATGTTGGTCAGTTGAATATACTGGTAGCATTTCCTACTTTAGCGAAGATATCCCCGATGAGTACCTCACTGATGAGCAGTATCAAAGTTTAAAGCTCTGGGTTAGGGGGTTTCTCAAGGAATGCGATCGCATCATCGGTGGTTACATTGCGATCGTACTCAGTAGTAATTTATCCATTCAAGTCGATCAGATTATTTCTCTTGGCTAACCACAAGCTTTAATTTGAAACTGAGACTTCACCTTTAAATATCCAAATCAAGCCAATCATTCATCAAACAGTTATCCTGAATATGAAAGACACAAATGAGATTAGCGCCAAATTAATCGAAGAAGCAATCAACAGTAATGAATTACTTCTCCATTATCAGCTTCAAAGTAGCGTCAGTAGCAATAAAATTGTCAGCATGGAGGCCCTAACTCGATGGCAATCATCTGCTCTTGGCAATGTCGATACAGCCCAATTTATTGGAGCTTTAGAGATTTGCGAAACTAGTTTAGTTGCCAAATTTCACAAATGGCTACTTCGCAAAGCACTTACTCAAATTGCGGATTGGAAAGAGATTGGCATTTCAGTTCCTGTATTTCTAAATTTTTCTACCCGCTATTTACAAGAAAAGGAATGCTTGACTGTGATCACAACCTTACTCCAAGAATATAATTTACCCCCATCATGCATTGGCATTGAAGTCACGGAGAGTTCTGCAATCACGAATATGGATGGCATTAAGTTTGTACTTCAGGGGCTGCATGAAATTGGGATTAAGATTGCCTTAGATGATTTTTGTACTAGTTATTGCTCTTTAGAGTACCTGTCTGAATTGCCCACTAGTATTATCAAAATTGACCAACGATTCATTCATGGACTTGTGCATCAATCTTCTCGTCATCAAAAATCTGTCTCCATTATGTTGGAGGCAATTGTCGATATGGCAATCAAGTTAGAAGTAGAAGTAGTTGCTGAAGGAGTGGAAACGCTTCAGCAGCTCGAACAAGTGACTTATTTGGGTTGTGACACTTACCAAGGCTACTTGTATTGTCCTCCCATCCCTGCCGATTACGTCGCGGCGATGATCCTAAACACCCAAAGCCAGCGGAGTAATCTTTCTTCTCAACTGCAAGCAATCACCATGATTTAGACGAAAAGAGATAGAATGGGCGGTGCTTCGCGTCGCCCATTCTATCTCTAGACACTCCCAAAAAGTTAGTTAAATTTAGTCAGAGAAGGCAAATATTGTGAACCAAGTTAACCATATCGAAAGTAGAAACAACTCAAATTCAGGGCAAAGCTATAACAATTCAATTAGCGATCGCCCATATAATCCTACTATGAGGATCGTGATCGCTGAATCTAATCCAATCGTTCTGCAACGTCTGTTACAGACCGTACAGGACATTGGTAAATGGAATATCTATGTCTGTGGCGAATACACGGAATTAATTGAAACTATGTCTTTTGGTTCTACCGATCTATTGTTGCTTGGCAACGTCGATCAGAGTAGTTGTTTTGAAATCTACCGTATTTGTCACCAAGAGTGGAAAGATTTGCCAGTGATTATGGTGTCTCATGATGCTGTGATTCCTGACTTCTATCGTCATTGGATTATGGAAAAGAAAGGGTTTAATGATGTAGTCAGCAGTGACCCCGCCAACCATAATCAATTTGTGAAAGTGATTCAAAACGTTACAAGCGTAATTCGGGCTCAGAAGCAAGCTTTATCTTTGTCATCCGCTGAGCCTAGTTTTAAAGGTGATGCGATCGCTCTCACAATCGATGGAAAATCTAGCAAATCCGCCAAAGGTACAAGGCTGCTTAGTGCCTTGCTAAGCAATCATGCCAAGATTTTAAAAGCTTGTGGGGGGCAAGGTCGTTGCGCTACTTGTCATGTTTTTGTCCAAGAAGGGATGGAATGTCTGACTCCACCAACTGAGCAAGAACTGATTACATTGAATCTAATGCGGATTGAGAAATCTAACGCTCGTCTGGCTTGCCAATGCAAAATCCTTGAAGCTGGGTTGGTGGTCGAAGTCCCCAAAGGCAAATATGTCGGTTCTGAAGCAGAGCTAGAGTCATTGGTCGGCAAGAAGGCTCAACAATCACTGATTCACCCGATTACTGGGGAGACTCTTGTATATGAGGGCAAGTTAATTCTTCGCTCCGCTTTACAGAGGATGCAAGAGGTTGATCGGGAATTCGAGAGGGAGATGGGAACCTTGCTAACCCGCAAGGCTAACAAATAACTGATGTTACGCAGAACGCAGATGATGAATTTCTTGCTGTTAGCATTACAGGGCAAGCACGGGGGCTGCCCCTACCTGAAAATTTAAATTTGTGTTCTGTAGGGGATGCGCCCCCTTGCCAGCCCTAAACCTCTGCAATCGCAGGAATTCTATCTGCGTAAGGTGAGCCAAATAAGTTCAATTAATTGAAAACTAATTTTAAATGGGAGAATTTAGATTATGACTGAGATTACAAGCTTTCAGACTCCAGCCACGCCAATGCCATCAGTATGGCAAGTATGTCATTACAGCCGCTATACCTTTTTTGATTTTAATATGAAGGAAGGAGAGATTAAAGACTATAACAAGCAACGCAATCTCTTGGTAGGCGAAGATTTTATCGTTTCTTTACTGAAGGGTTTAGAGCATGAAGTGGGAGAATCTGCTGGCTGGCTACTTTATATGATCGGTCAAAACTGGGGTAAGCAAGATGCGATCGCTTTTGCAGGTTGGTTCAAGGAATACTACAATCTGACTTTAGCTACTTCTAATCTTGCCTTTGCGATGGAGACTTGGTGGTGGCCATTAACGGCTCAGGGCTGGGGGACATGGAGCTTAGATATGAGTTCGTTGAAGGAGGGTTTTATCTTTGTCGATCTCTTTGACTCTGCTGTGGCAAAGACTTTGGGGAAAATCGGCAAACCAGTTTGCCACCTTTATGCTGGGCTATTGGCAGGATTCTTCAGTGTAATCTTCGAGAAAGATCTTAGCAGTACGGAGGTGCAGTGCTATTCCATGGGTAATGATTATTGTCGTTTTTTAGTTGGCTCCGCGAAACGTATTCGCGCCGCCGAATTCTGGATATCTTCTGGCGCGACTGTATCGGAAATCGAAAAACGCTTCATGGATGAAGAAATTCCCCTTGAAGTTGACCTTTTAGTTAAAGCCTAAGTTGGCAGGATAAATCATGAAAAAGAAAAGTGGTCTGAGTAAAACTCCAGTTGTGAAGACAAATATATTTGGGTTTCTGTGGCAATGTTTAAAGGGAGCTTGGGGCAGTTTTAGCCGTTTTATCAAGCGATCGCTGAACCCTAGTACTGGTAAACGCCAAACTGCTGTTACAATCCGCACAAGAGCAAGTCAACAGAAGAGCGTTCCTCTCCATGTTTCCCCGCTAGTTGGTGTTCCCAAGTCTGATAATGTTGAATCTATGACCGTCGTGCAGCTATTCGCAACAGTGCAGTGGAATGTCGCTACTCAAACTTCTGCTCCAGCTACAGTAGCTTCTGTAAAGGATCAGATTAGTTGGGATTAAATGCTTTCAAGCATTTCGATACCATCAAAAGCCTAATTTAAAACCTGTGCTGAGGGGGCGATTGGCAATATGACACAGGTTTTAGGATTTAGTTGGATTTAAAGTCCATTTTAAGAGTTACAAGTCCATTTTAATAGTTAACTAACCTGAGGTAAGGAAAATGATTACATTACTAGAAAACGTGCTAAAGAATGCTGATGGAACCTATGTGAATGCTAAAGATTTACGACTTTTAGACAGTGCATTGTCCACTTGGCAACCTCGTAAGCAAGTCTATAATGCTATTGAACGCAAAGAGGCAGACATCATTAGCTATGCTCTAACAGCTATGAGCAATGGCGATCGCTTTGAATCTAGACCACTGGATAAGCTGGGTGTAGATCGATGCCAACGCGATATGACCTTGGGATTGCGCTGTCTTGCTCTTGCTATGCTCTTGCAAGATGAAGAAATGCTTAAAGATCGGGTACTGTACTGGCAGCAAAATATCTTTCTTGCCATGCAACTTAACTATCAGGGATACAAGTTTTTGGGGCAAGCCATCAACGAAACCCTCCCTGCAAACCAAGCAGAATTGATGAGTCCCTATGTGCAAATGGCTCATGAAATGATGAGCGGTAAGTAAGAATAATTATTTTTTGTGGCGCGGCAGAACTGCGTCACAGAAACATAGCTCTTTTTTGTTGTAAATCTCTAAGGAAAATAATCATGAATTCAGTCAAAGTGCGCACAGAGTCAATTCCCTCGAACTACTTTACGCCCAGAGCTTATGTGCAGTCTGACTCAGCTTCTGGACTTTTATCAAATCGACAAGGAAAACGTTTAATCGCAATTCCAGAAGTCTTGCTTAATTGTATTCATGAAACATTATTGGCTGAAGCTGGCGAAGCTGCATCAATGGCTTTCTATACTTTTGGCTATAGTTGGGGCAAGTCCTTTTATTCAAGGGCTTCTAAGGAGATTGAAAGTTATTATGGCACTGCGATCGCCCATATGAATGCTCCAGAGTTTTTTGCGATTTTGCAGCAACTTTGGGGAGTGCATGGGCTAGGTAAGATCACTGTTGATTTTACCCATGCTCAAGATGGACTTTTGCTAGTTACAATTGAGAATTCGGGAATATTGAAAATCAATGATAACGCTGAGGTTAAATCCTTTAGCGTAGAGGCAGGTTTTTTAGGAGGATGGTTTTCAGCTCTCACTGGTCAAGATTTGACGGCTAAGGCTACTGAGTGGAATCTCAATTCAAAACGTATTCAATATATGGTTGAAGTCAAAACATAAAAACCAAGAGAAGGAGGCGGAGCTTTGCTCCGCCTCCTTCTTTTATACCAATTCACGAAAGTGTGAC
>JANNDZ010000211.1:0-3587 GCA_031378395.1 Pseudanabaena sp. OTE_75_metabat_487_sub | reverse complement strand
GTGGGCGAGGATATTCTCGATGAAGGCTTTGCGACAAGAGTTGTAGTCCGTGTCACCGATGGCATGACTCTCCAGCAAGCCGTTGAAAAGTCAATTAATGAAGCGAAAAGCCGCGATCGCGATTTTGGTGCAATTTGCCTTGATGCTACAGGTGCGATCGCATGGGGCAAAACCTGTCCCGTGTTGTTCGCAGCCTATCATGATGGCGAAAAAATGCAAGATACACTTTAAAGTTAAGGTGGGCTAAGCCCACCTTAACTTTAAAATCGAGATCAAGATGAGCTAAGCTCTTCAAGAGGCATGAACTGAAACTGTATGAAAGATGTAATCGTGATCGGCGCAGGGATGGCAGGCTTAACCTGTGCTCAACAATTAAAGCAAGCAGGGCTAGATGTCACTATCGTTGAAAAATCTGCAGGTGTGGGTGGACGTATGGCAACTAGACGTTTGCAAGGTACTTGGGTCGATCATGGAGCACAACTGCTTTCAGTTAAGAGTGATAGCTTTGGCAGGTTTGTTCGTAAACTACAAGAAAAGAGCCTCGTCCAAGAGTGGACGCGCAATGTTTACCAACTATCAGCATCTGGATTGCGTCCGCCCAATGCTGATGAGCGTCATCCTCGATATTGCTGTCCGATGGGTATGACCGCGATCGCAAAATATCTTGCTAACGAAATTACGATTATTAACAATGCCCGTATTGTCGGTGTTAGTCACAACGATATTAAATGGCAATTAGTGACTGATCGCCAAGAAGTCCTCGAAACTTCAGCGATCGTGTCCACTATCCCTGCACCACAATTTTTGCCGATATTTGAAGAAGTACTAGCGCCAGCACCAAGTTTTTTGCAAGCAGTGCAATCAGTCAAATTTGCCCCCAGTGTGACGATCATGGCTGGCTACAATGCTAGTAATTCTGTGCCAGTAGAATGGCAAGCAATTCGATGTGTTGATGACCCGATTCTTGACTGGATTAGCTACGACAGCAGCAAACATCCAGACAAAGCTTTGCAACCCGTCTTCGTTTTACAAAGTACGGCTGAATTTGCCAAACAATCAATGGAAGAGCCAGATCTAGAAATTGCTGGGAAACCATTACTTAATCAAGTGGGCAGATTATTAGAAAAATGGTTAGCCAGTCCTGAATGGTGGCAAGTACATCGTTGGCGCTATGCCCTTGCCGAAGAGTCTTTAGGTGTTTCTTGTTTATCCACATCAATACCTTTATCCCTTATATGTGCAGGCGATTGGTGCGCTGGCAAAAATATCGAAGCTGCCTATCATTCAGGACTTGCAGCAGCTGAATCTGCGATCGAGCTGCTGCAAGTTTAAACCCCAAAAATAAAAGGGTGTGCTTTGCACAGCCTTTTATTTTTGGCTAGAAATTCTAATTTTAAAAATCGGTTTCACAATTAAAATTTCTGATTTTCAAAGAAAGTGATTGACAATCAACACGATCCTTTGAGATGATTGATGATTGTGAGATTTTATTGATTGAGCATAAAGACCCTTGGCTAATGTAATTGTTATTGGGGCGCAGTGGGGTGATGAAGGTAAAGGTAAAATTACCGATTTGCTGAGCCGCTCCGCAGATGTCGTTGTCCGCTATCAAGGCGGTAATAATGCAGGACATACGGTCGTCGTTGGCGATCGCACCTTTAAGCTACACCTAATTCCTTCGGGAATCCTGTATCCCAAAACGGAATGCATCATTGCCAATGGCACTGTGATCGATCCGAAGGTGCTTCTTGAAGAAGTGGATCGACTCAAAGATTTAGGTATATCGACAGAAAACCTGTTTATTTCTGAAACCGCCCATGTCACAATGCCCTACCATCGTGAGCTTGATCGGGCTTCTGAGACCCAAAGAGCCGAGCATAAGATTGGTACAACTGGACGTGGTATTGGTCCAACCTACGCTGATAAATCTGAGCGCGTAGGTATCCGTATAATTGATCTGATGGATGAAAAACGTATGCCTAAAAAGCTGCGTTGGGCAATCGAGCAAAAAAACATTGTTTTACAAAAGCTCTATAATTTAGAACCGCTTGATGTCGAATCAATCATCGAAGAATATCGCGGTTATGCCGATCGCTTGCGTCCTCATGTGGTCGATGCTTCACTGAAAATTGACGCAGCTATCCGTGAAAGGCGCAATATCTTGTTTGAAGGCGCACAAGGAACTTTACTTGATCTTGATCATGGAACCTATCCTTATGTCACATCATCAAATCCTGTTGCAGGCGGTGCTTGTATCGGAGCAGGCGTAGGACCAACTTGCATCGATCGCGTGATCGGTGTTGCCAAAGCATATACAACTCGTGTTGGAGAAGGTCCTTTCCCAACTGAGTTGCATGATGACATTGGCAATCACATCGGTGAGCGCGGTGCAGAATTTGGCACAACCACAGGACGCAAACGCCGTTGTGGTTGGTTTGATGGCGTAATTGGTCGTTATGCGGTTCGCATTAATGGACTAGATTGCCTTGCTGTCACTAAACTTGATGTCCTCGACGATCTCGAAGAAATCAAAGTTTGTACTGCCTACGAACTTGATGGCAAAGTCGTCCACGACTTCCCTAGTGATAGTAGAGCCTTTGCTAGGGCAATCCCCATCTACGAAACCCTTCCTGGTTGGAAGCAATCAACTAGCGAATGCAAAGTCGTTGAAGATTTACCCAAAGAAGCAAAAGACTATCTCAAGTTTCTTGCTGATCTGACTGGAACTCCGATCGCGATCATCTCTCTAGGCGCAAGCCGAGGACAAACCATCATCGTTGAAGACCCAATTCACGGGCCAAAACGAGGTTTGCTAAGAGCTTAGTTTTTTGATTTTCATTTTCATAAAGAAGAAAATCAAAGATCAGCCCTCATATTAACAATCCCCAATCCCCAATTATCAAAATGCAACTACAAATAAACGCTACTACTCGTCCTCCAGCTAACAATCGCGCCCTACGTCGCAATGGTCAAATTCCTGCGACTGTTTATGGACATAAAGGATCTGAGTCAATCTCGATTACTTTAGATGCTAAAGAAGCAACTACTTTATTGCGTGAAGCCACGATCAATAACACAATGATCGAAGTAAATGTAACTGATGGCGACTTCAAAGGCAAAACACTATTGCGCGAAGTTCAAAATCATCCTTACAAACCTGCTATTTATCACCTCAGCTTTTTTGCGATCGAGTCTCAGTCGAAGATCGAAGTAGACATTCCTTTGCACTTCGTCGGTGTACCAGTTGGCGTAAAAGTTGGTGGTGGCTCTATTGACACAATCAAGAACTATGTACGTGTATCTTGTGCTCCTAACAATATCCCTGAAAACTTTGAAATCGATATTACTAATCTTGATATCGGCAAGGGTGTCCATGTTAGTGAAATCGACTATCCTGAAGGTGTTAAGCCTGTAACTGAAACCACGGCTCTTGTTATTACCATTCTCAAGAAATAAAAAAAGGGCGCTTAGCGCCCTTTTTTTATTTCTTGAGAATGGTAATAACAAGAGCCGTGGTTTCAGTTACAGGCTTAACACCTTCAGGATAGTCGATTTCACTAACATGGACACCCTTGCCGATATCAAGA
>JANNDZ010000183.1:0-2827 GCA_031378395.1 Pseudanabaena sp. OTE_75_metabat_487_sub | reverse complement strand
GTTAGACTTTGCGATCGCTAATACTAGTGAGAGAGGAATGCCCAGAATCTTCACAGGCGATTGGAATGACACCCTCGATCATGTTGGCTCACAGGGTAAGGGTGAAACCACTTGGGGCGCATTCTTTTTGGGCTATGTGTTGAATAAGTCTCTGCAGGTATGTGAACATCAAGGCGATCGCAAGTCCTTAGAGAAATTCCAAAACTTCTATGAGCACCTGCGCCAAGTGACTAATGATATCTGTTGGGATGGCGACTGGTATCTTCGCGCTTTTCGTGATAATGGCGAACCGATTGGTGTATCGAAAGCAACACAGGGCAAAATCTTTTTAAACGCGCAATCATGGGCGGTGATTTCGGAACTTGCGCCGAAGGATCGGGCAGACAAAGCAATGGCAAGTAGTCGAGAACATCTGGCTACACCTTTTGGAATGCAGATTGTTGCGCCATCTTTTACGGAAATCGATGATACGGTTGGTTTAATCAGTCGTTGTGTTCCAGGGAAGAAAGAGAATGGTGCAGTATTTAATCATGCCTCGGCTTGGTTTGTATTGGCTTCTCTGCTTAATGGTGATACAGAATTTGGTTGGGAAATCTATCGTCGGATGATGCCGATTAATTCTTCACAAGCAACGGATGCAAAATGCGATCGCTTTGAAACTGAACCTTATGTGTATCCTGAGTATGTGACTAGTCCTGATCATGAAACTCAAGGACAGGCAAGTCATTCATGGCTTACTGGTACTGCGGTGTGGATGTTACGCATTGGACTTGATTATATTTTAGGATTTCAGCCTACTTTTACTGGCATGATCATCAATCCGAAAATTCCTGCTGAATGGACTGGATTCACAGCGCAGCGAAAGTTTCGCGGCAAGGTTCTCTCGTTAACTGTGGTTAATCATAGTGAGGTCAAACAGATGACTGTTAATGGTCAAGTTGTGGAAGGGAACTTTATAGATCTTGCGCTTTATGAGAGTGATGAGATTGCGATCGCAGTTAACATATAGCATTTTGTGAATGGTTTAGGAGGGGCAATCTCTTAAACCATTCACAATCTAAGGAGGTTGAGTTCGCTTGTCGGCATGAAAGTATAGGCGATCGCCTAGCTAAAAAATCTTGTAAAGTATAATAAGTTCGTTATTACCTGAAACTATGAGTATTACCGCAACAATTTATCCTTATATTGCCGCTAGTTCTGAGATTGCGGGTGGTGCACCAATTATTGAGGGTACGAGAATAACGGTGCGGCGGATTGCTGGATATTATCAGATGGGGATGAATGTGGATGAAATTTTAAGTGTGCTTTCCCATTTACGACCTTCTCAGGTACATTCGGCGCTTGCCTATTATTTCGATCATCAGGAGGAAGTTGAGAAGGATTTGGAAGAGTCTTCTAATATTGAGTATTGGAAGAGTCAAGCGTTAGTTCATCCTAAAGCCGATCGCGATCGCAGGAGGTCACTCGCTCTGTCAGGCAATGATCTGGACGGATTGCGATCGCAAAACTAAAAAATCTTGTAAAATGTCACTAAATTAAGGCAGTGTGGGGAGAGAAATCATCCTATGAGCTTTCAATATTTGCTTGATACTAATACGCTTTCGGAGTTAGCTGGATGAATACATTAGAGAAGTTAGAGATACTTAATGCTAATTGTAGCGATCGCACTGAGTTAGATCGCATTCTCAGTCAGTTATTGAATGTGATGTTAACCCGTCATCGTCAGAAGTTGACTGTTTATAACCGTGATATTAACAAGTTTGAGCAGATTTATAGACTTGATTCTATTCAGTTTCAAGAACAGTTTGAGTTGGGAAGTTTAGGGGATGAGATGGATTTGTTTGAGTGGTTTAGTTTGTGTGAGTTACGGAAAGATCTCTTAGTTAAGATTAGCAAGTTAGAGCAAGCATTGTGATGAGTGCTGAAGATTATCTAGCTTCGATCAAGTCATCAATTGTGCTTTGTCCTGTGGTGGTTGAGTTTACCATTCTGCGAGAGGATGCACAGGGAGATAGAGGCTTATGGCGATATCGCCTGACTTTACAGGACAAGAGTTTTGTGGAGATGTTTGAGTTTTTTGAAATTCAATCAGATCGGGTTAAGGTGATTAAGTACATTTTTCATTGGCAAAAAGACAACGGACAATTGATTAAGCGTTGGGATAATGCGGCTCATCATCCTGAGATCGAGACTTATCCTCATCATCTACATGATGGTGCTGAGGATGTAGTATTCGCTTATCAACCAGTTAGTTTTGAGAAGATTTTGCAAATAATTTCTGAGCAAGTCAGCTAAAATATTCTCTAATTAATTTTTTCCTTTTTCCTTTTTAATTTTTCCTTATGAATAATGCAGAGTTATTGGCAATAATCGCACAAGCAGAACGAGAGGGCTGGACAGAACTCGAACTGTCGGGGAACGATCTGGAAGGATTGTCGAGCGAAATTGGACGGTTGCAAGGTCTGGAAAAGTTGATTTTAGGTAAGTGGGACAGAGAGGAAAATAAGGAAAAAGGAAATCGTTTAACTGCTATTCCCCAAGAGATTTTTCAATTAACCAATCTCAAAGAACTTTATATTGCATACAACCAAATCACGGTGATACCAGACGCGATCGCTAACTTAGCAAATCTGACTTCGCTTAACCTCAATAACAACCAAATCACGGCGATACCAGACTCGATCGCCCAATTAGCAAATCTGACAGAGCTTAACCTCAATAGCAACCAAATTACGGCGATACCAGACACGATCGCCCAATTAGCAAATCTGACAGAGCTTAACCTCAATAGCAACCAAATTACGGCGATACCAGACACGATCGCCCA
>JANNDZ010000141.1:0-11467 GCA_031378395.1 Pseudanabaena sp. OTE_75_metabat_487_sub | reverse complement strand
GCCACGCTCTTTTTTCTAGCTAATTCAAGCATCGCTATAGTTTGAAATTAGTTTTTCAAACCATTTCTCTAAGCGATCGCCCCATACTTCTAGAGAATATTCCGCCTCTACTTGTTGACGACAGGTAAAGCGATCAATTTGGTCTAATTGATCAATTGCCTCAACTAAACCTGGTACGCTTCCCATTTTTACAAGAAACCCTGTCTTGCCATGTCGGACGATCTCCTTCAGCCCACCACTGCTATAGGAAACAACTGGCACTCCGCAAGCAAAAGCCTCGATCGCAGCATTACCGAAGGCTTCAATCCAGCGCGGAGTCATTAATAAAGCGCTACATTGCCCTAGCTTTTGCTGTAATTCATCCGTAGATAGAAATCCTTCATAATAAATTTCAGCTTTTGGGAAAGAAGTTTGAATCTTTTGCCAATAGCCTTCATCTTGAATCAACCCAAATACATGCAAAGGTAATCCAGTACTTTGTGCAGCCGAGGCAGCATCTTCTAAGCCCTTCTCTGGAGAGATGCGTCCTACCCATGCAAGGCTTGGTTTGTCTGGTTTAGCAACAAAATTATATTGTGTGACATCAATACCCTTACCCATAATCATCAGGCGATCGCCATGGCTAAATGTGTCAGCACAGGCGCGAGTATTCACCGCGATCGCATCAGGACAAAGCTGTGAGGTTTTGGACACCATCGCATCCATCACTGGGGAAAGTGACGACATACTGATCCAATGTGCGATCGGGCGATTAAAAAATGGTGTGAGGTAAAGAGGTAGCCAATCGTAGGCAAAGTTAAATAATAAATCGAACTGATTTTGCGATTCTCTAGCATAACTCCACATATTTTCGAGAACCGAGTTCTGGGGAATGACAACCATATCAGCACCAACTTGAGTTTGGGCTGAGGTTTGGATGTTACCAGCAATTTGGGTAAGCTTGGTGACATTGGTGACTGAACCTTCGGGCGCGACGATTTCCACTTCGTGTCCTTTTGCCATCAGTGCCTTAGCCGCATTTTGCAGGGTCAATTCCACGCCTCCACCGATTCCTGATCCCAGCGCTCCCACAGGAGTAGATAGAAATAGCAATCGATAATTTTTATTAGTCATAGAACCTACGCATTAATTACGAGATGTAGGGGCAATTCGTGAATTGCCCCTACGATTTACTCATAAAAAAGAGGTAGCGCTAAGCGCTCTCTTCTTTACTTCATACCGATTAAACCTTTGGTAAGTCGTTTAATGGCAGCTCCAGCAACATCGCGATAACGTAACTCACCGCAGAGGATTTTGCCCATACGCTGACTGGCACTGGGGCGCTTCACTCCCATCTTGTAACCAAAACTAGGGACACGATAGAAAATATTAGCAATGCGCTGCGCCCATACCATGTCTTCACCCCATTCCTCTTGGACTTTGAGAGTATATTGCTTGAGTGCATCAGTGTTACCACCGATCGCTTGATCGATCGCTTGACCTGCATACATGCCAGTTAAGAGCGATGGACGAATACCTTCAGCAGTGAAAGGATCGACAATGCAAGCTGATTCACCAGTAAGAAGAGCATTTTGAGTATGCAGTGGTTGATTGCCATCCCATAGACAAATCGGATGTCCAAATTGCTTCATGGAAGTGACATTAATTCCAAATTCCTGCGCATATTTAGCAGCGATCTCCTTCAGATTTTGCTTTTCGCCACCGATAAATGTTCCTGCACCGATGGAATATCCATCAGCTTTAGGGAAGTTCCAAATATATCCATTTTGAACGGAGCCAAAATCAAAGTGAGCGGCACTAGTATCAGGGTTAGAATGTGGGGCTTCGACTTCGAGCGCTGCTCCCATGCGACGCTTACGTTCTTTA
Source organism: Pseudanabaena sp. OTE_75_metabat_487_sub (assembly GCA_031378395.1). GTDB lineage: Bacteria > Cyanobacteriota > Cyanobacteriia > Pseudanabaenales > Pseudanabaenaceae > Pseudanabaena. The sequence continues at coordinate 9,601 of JANNDZ010000141.1, read as the reverse complement.
AATCCTAGCCATTTTGCCATGGAGCCTTTTGCCCCATCAGCGGCAATCACATATTTGGCTTCAAAGACATCATTTTCGGTTTTGACTAACCAGCGATCGCTTTTCCACTCAATGCCTGTAACTCCAGTATTATCGCGAAGCTCAACCCCTAGTTTTTGGGCTTGCTGCACAAGATAATGATCAAAAACATCGCGGCGTACCATCCAGACAGGTTCTTTAGTTTCTAGGGCGACGAGTTCAGGATCGCCCATTTGCCATGTGTAGCGAATTTGTTGAACTGTTAGAGAAACTGCTGGTGAAAAGTCAAAGTCGAACCACTCCTGTACCATCGGCGAAACGCCACCACCACAAGGTTTATAGCGAGGCAGGCTCTCTTTTTCGAGTAGCAAAACCGAGCGTCCTCGTTTTGCCAAATGATAGGATGCTGAACCACCAGATGGGCCTGCTCCCACAACAATGCAGTCGTACATAAGAAAAATTGTTTTTAGGTGAAAGTACAAGAAAATCCCTTAGATTCTACCCCTAAAAAGTAAAGTAACGTGCGATCGCCATTTGGCTTAGGTTGGTATGCTAGAAAAATCGAAATGTTTAAACGGATTAAATTGCCATTCGTTCTTCATTAATTTCTGCATTTTCGATGTATTTTTCAAGTGTTTCAGCGTAGGAATCAATCCAGTCCCTAACATTAATGTTATTTTCACCTTGCTTAAAATCTAAAAGTATCTTACGCTTTTGTTGATAAAAAATACTGGCTGATCCCGACCAACCATCTGTTGAGAAATTAGTAACTAAAGAATTTTTGACTTTTTCCTGATTGCCATAACGAACTATAATCTCTCTTGCAAGACAAACTTTGCCATCTTCTCTAAAAAAGCGATTTGGAACAAATGATGCAGCATAGCTCGCTCTTTCTTCTGGATTGTTATCAATCCAACTCCAGATGTCATTTGGATCAAAAGCCTCGATCATTGATGCTGTTGTGGTAGGAGGAATACCACCACCTCTTAGCCATCTCGTAATGCGAAATGCTCTAGTGTTAAATCTTGGTTCAATATATTGAGTTACTACGTCCCAAACTTCTTTAGACTTTTTATTAACAATCTCGACTAGGAGCTTTTGAAGCTCAGCATTATATCCAGTGTCAATCTCACTGAAGTTTTTAAATATTTCATTAATGACTTTTGTTGCTTGGTCGTGGTAAAGAGCAAGATAAAATCTAGCAATCTTTGCCCATTGATAGCTATCAACTCCATAATTAGTTATGGTTGAATTTTTTTGTGGCTCTAAATGATTGCTTAGGACTCTAAAAGTTATGTCTTCACTTGGTTGTATAGTTAAGGATTGCGAATGATCGACACGAACATAGCGAGAGTAAAATAAGTTTAGAGTGATCGATGGTGAGTAAGGATGGCAAATACTCAAAAGAAATTCTATCCACTGCAAGAAAATATTCTCAGCCATATCCTGAACTGTAATTGTCATTACTGAAAATTGAGAAGGGTCAATAACTCCTTTTCTCGCAAGATCAAGAATTCGCAGTGCCGATCTTTCCGACTGTCCAGAACGTCTAGTTATTTCAGGAACTCTAACAGACATCTTCTCATCTTTAGCAAGATCATCTAGGTACTTTTCCCAAAGCTCAGCATCCTTTTCAAAAATAGCCCTAAAAAAGCCACTTAAGAATAAGCATTCTATACTTGGTGATTTACGTTGAGCATCTAATATTTTATGCAGTAATGAGAAGTGATCATCTCGCTTGCCAATTTCAAGCCCAAATTGATACATATTCAATTCATTAGTTGTTACTAGCCAGTCAATCTCTTGATCAAACATCCAAGTATCCGAGATACAAGCCTTAGCCAATTCGACTAGCTTAGTGATAATAATTTCATCGCGTTTACATTTAACATCCAATTGTTCTGAGCTTTGGTTACTTGTGTCAGAAATCTCAGGATTTGTAAAGCCCTCTAGTATATCAAGAGCCTCGTCCCACTCACTCAATGATAGATAGTATTTCAACGATGTATGAAAATCATTATTGTGATAAAACTCATTATGTAGGTCTATCCAGAGTTTCTGATTTTCTGGTGACATTTCTTTGGAATCATATCTAATAATATTGTTAACGGCTTGGGTAAGTGTCCGAATCTCAGCATTGGAATTTTGCGATAATCCCCTTAATGTATCTACAACTATTGAAGATAATGTATTAATTGTAGCCACGCCTCTTGCGCGATTAAGTATCACATCAATTACTTGTTTTTGTTCTAAATTTGACAGATGAGGAATACTTTCGCGTAGCATTTGCCAAACTTCTTGATATGCTGCCCAAACTTCTCCATAAGTCTGTGGCGACCAAAGTTTTGGCTCTTGGCGTAATCCCTGATGTTCTATGCCTGATCTTATAAACCATTGATCGGATCTTAAGGCTGCGCTGCAAGCTTTGATGGCAATACTTCTACGTTCGGGGATTTCAGAATTTAAAACTTCTCTTAGTAGAAGAAGACGCTGTTGGGGAGGAGCCTCTGTTAGAGCGATTGCACCATAACCAAAGGCAAACAAGTCACAAAATACTCCTGTTGCGTTATTAGACCATCCCTCATTTTCTGCTTCTGCTAACTGAAGTAATATTTTAGCGGCTCCATCAAATAGATCTTGCCATACCGCTATTCCCTGTAATGCCCCTATAATTTGTCTACGTCCTGTCGTCAAAAGCAAAAGTTCATCTTTCCCAAGACGACCAATCTTTCTCTGTAGGTATTTTAAAGCTGCTTTGGGATCAGCTTGGGCGATCGCGAAAAAAAAGTTGGCTCCCAACTCGCTTCTCAAAAATTCATCATCATGAAAAAGTCCGCCCTCTGCCAAAAGCTTCTTGATTACCGAAGAAGCACCTTCAGATTGGGCGGCATAGACAAACATTTCGTAAAACCAATCACGAAGTTCGGTTTGAGGTAGATCACGCAGGAAATCATCAAGAATAAATCCAGAGCTATAGTCATCCCACCACTCTGTCCACAGATGAATGTGTAAAGCTTTAGGACTAATATAAAGAGTACTTGATCCTTGAAGTATTTTCCTAACTCTAAGTTCTTTGACAATTTCTTGAAATCTTACCCAACCAATATTTGGGAACTCTCTTTGAACAATCTTTGAGATAGCCTTCGCTTCAATATCAACTGGCTCTTTATAGCCAAATCGTTTGAACAAAGAGATATACAGTAATACTCTCTTTCTATCCTTTATAGCTTCATCTCTGGAGTCTTCGTAGCCAGCTATAATGCGTTCATAAAAAGTTTCTGGAGCAAACAAAACATCAGTTGGGTTCGCTTGTAGATTTTCTCCAATCATATGTGCAAATCTTGGAGAGTCTTCAGCCAGATAAGCCCAACGCTTGGCTGATTCTGGCGGAAATCCATAAGAAAGAATAATTTTTGTAATTTCTTCATGTGATAGCTTAGGTGGGTGATCTATGTACTCAATTCTCGAATCTGGTCTTTCAATTTGGTTATAAATGCTAATCAGTTTGATTCTAGTTCCCAAATTCTTCAAGTCGTTCCAGATCGAGTCACTTGCTCTAGCATCACACTCATCAACAACAAGAATGACTTCTGAGCTATCCTCTCGCCGCAAATAATTTACAACAGGAGATGCTTCATCGGCTCTTAGGTAAAGAACCAGTGGTGATAGATATGGATCTCTTGTAACCTCCAAAACAAATCTTGTTTTTCCACTTCCTGCTTCTCCAAGAACTCTTATATGTCTAGCTCTATCTCTTAATAGCAAATCCTCTTTTACTGTTGTTGCTAAAGAGTCGAAATCTGAGCTAAATACATAGGTTTCGCCCATATCTAAAGACCAATCTCCATGAGTCTTGAAATTGAATTCACTCAATCCTCTTAACTTCATTTTTAAAGCGGGGAAGGTATTTACAAACCCCAAAATCTCAGTCCATCCCCACACCTCTACTTGCGGATTATTGTAACCACATTGTTTAAAAAAATCTTTGGTAACTGCAATAGTTTTTAGACGATCTTTTTCGACAAGATCCTCCCCAAAGCAGACAATGACATAATGTCCATCATTATCTAGACAGTTTCTAACACTATCTCCCAATCTGTCTTTCTCTATAGGTACAGACTTCTCTTTTTTTCCTTTTGCCTTCGGATTGTTAGGATCTTTGATTATCTTAGGTTCTCCAAAAAGCTCTTTTTGCATTTCAGCTTCTTGCCAAGGCTTAAAAGAATTACCAGTCTTAATTTGATAGTAGGTTAAACCATTTTTAATAAGCCCATTTGGAATTACTCCATCACAATCTTCGACTGCTGCATCTACTCCTCCATCCGCAACATTGATTCGTTCGGAAACGTGAATTTTGTTTGAGGTTAAGTTAATACGTCTTGCTTCTGCCCATAAAAGATCACGAAAAAAATATACGGCTTCTTGGGCGTTTAGCCTTTTAAGATCTTCACTGGAGGCGGTAAAAAGTGAACTCATAACATAAGGTAAACTGTGTTTGTTGATTATAGCCTAAGTATTTTAGTCGCCGCGCATTTTTGCCCTAGACTTTTGGGATCTGATATTCGATGAAATTGCTCATCAATTGCCTTACATTTAGTGCGATTGCACATCAAAACTTCTACGATCACCTGTTTAAAATATCCTTTGCCATTTTCAAGAAATAATCTGGACTAGAAGCAATATCATCATTTTTACTACGTAAACCACCACCATTAGAATCATTAGTCTTCTGGGCAATATCGAGATCCGAAAGAACCACTGGCGTTATATCTAAAGTATTGGGGGGCAGAACTTCACTTTGAGCAGGAGACAAAGCTTTGGGAGTATATAGCAAATATAAAATGCGATCGCCTTTTTCCCATAACATATCCGCAGATACAATTTGTAACTGACCTTTGCGCTCAAACAGCAGTGGCAGTAATATCCCAGCATTAAACATTGTATTAAAGCGATTTAACTGCTCTTCAAGTTCTTCTTCGATGAGCAGAAATTCACCGACGCGAACTTCTCTTTGCAGAATATATTGATTCCAAGTTTTAATCGGCACACGAGCGCTAAAAGCTTGCTGAACTTCAGGCGCTCCATTGCGATCGCCTTCCGCCTCTTTTATATAAACAGCAAATACTTTCGGCGGATTGAACTCCTTCGCCGCGATTTGAGCAATTACGATATTCACATCAGTATTAATAGTTAGAGCCACAAAGGTTCCCACCGAGTCCAATCCCGCCTCAGCTAAAGATTTCGCATCCAAGCCATTACTCACAAAAGCAGGAATATCGTATTCGGCGGCTTGCTTGCAAAGTTCAGCACTGGTATCGATAAGAGCCACACGTTGACCATTCGCTTGAAATAGCCTCGCTACCAAAATCCCTATTGGATTACTGCCCACAACCACCAATCCTGAAATATCAGGTTGATTTAGTCCTAGGAGTTTTGCCACAAATTTCGCAGACAGTCCTTGCAAAAACACCGTCATTGCAATAGTTAGGAAGACTAAAGCCTTAATTGATTCACCGCCATTGACTCCGCGTTCGGTTAATAAAATCGAAAAGAGCGAAGCAACAGAAGCAGCAACAATTCCTCTAGGCGCACACCATGATAGAAAAGCTTTTTGCCGCCAAGTGAAGCTGCTATTCCATGTGCTGACAATCACATTGATCGGACGGACAATAAACATCAGAAAGAGAACTGTCTGCACTCCGCCCCATCCAAGGGCAAATATACTAGGAATGGAAAGGTTTGCCGAAAGTAAAATAAATAGAACTGAAACTATGAGAGCCACAAGTTGGCTCTTGAACTTGAGCAAAGCACGACTATTAGGAATATCAGAAGCGCGTAAGACTATTCCCATTAGTACAACTGCCGTCAGTCCAGATTCACTTTGGATCTCTTGAGCAATACCGAAAAGCCCTAATACTGCTGCTACTACCACCGCACTTTTAGTATCTTCGGCTAGAAAGGCAGCCCGTTGCAAAAATCTGCCTAATAACCAACCCGCGATCGCACCGAGCACTCCGCCAACACCTAGCCGCAATCCTAGATCGCTGACGACTGCAAAAGCACCAGATGTCGGATTTAACGCAACATCGAGGACGACAACGGCAAGCACTGAACCGATCGCATCAATTAATACTCCTTCTCCTTCAAGAATCGTAGCAAGGCGGCGATCGAGTCCAACTTCTTCGATAATTGGATTAATAACTGTTGGGCCAGTCACCACCACTAAAGCCGCATATAAAAAGGCGATCGTCCAAGGAAATTCACTCAACCAATAGGCTGCGATCCCACCGCCAATTAAAGTAATCAAAGTTCCAACTGTGATTAAATTGCGTAAACTCGCCGAGACTTTGCCAAGCTCTTTTAGTTGGAGGTTCAGTCCACCATCGAACAAAATTAGAGCAACAGAAATCGATACGATCGCCTCTAATCCATCTCCTAATAGACGTGGCTGCACTAGATTTAAGCCATTCCCTCCTAGAGCCACGCCAAAAATCAACAGAAATACTATGCTTGGCACACGAAAAAAATTTGCGATGACACGAGCAAATATACCTGCGGCGATCGCAATAATAATTAGTAGAGAGAGGGAGCCTTCCATAAGATAAATCTCAATAGAAAGGATTGTCGCGCAGCGACAACCCTCTCTAATCTAAGGATACTGACAGCGTAAAATTAAACTGAGCCTCAAAAGGCTGTTTCTTATAGTCAAGACTCCACAGCTCTAAGGTACATGGATCATTGGGCTGTCTAGGTTTGAGTTGCAACGCGCAAGCCCGAGTCTGAGGATTACAAACCACCCGAATTGAGGCGATCGCCCCAATCTGACGACGATCGAGAGCTGTAGCTATTCGCAAAAATGTACTGCCTTGACGCACAAATACTTTCAGCCGCTCACTATCTAAACGTTGGAAATTATCGTGTTTTTTCTTTGGCTCACTTTTGCGGTGATAACGAGCAAGATTGGCGATCGCCTCAATTTCTGACTCGGTATAGCCCAGTAACTCACCATTCCGAATTAAATAATAGGAATGTTTATGGTGGGCATCGTGGCTGACGTGATGTCCAGCGTTATGCAGCATCGCCGCTGCCCATAGCAAGTGTCTTTCATCATCGCCCCATTCATGAAAAATCCCCTTGGTCTGATCAAATAAACTCAAGGCATGTTCAGCAACCTGTTTAGCATATTTAGTATCAATGCCATATTTATCAGCAAGCTTGAGAATACTGCGATCGCGAACCGTACTTTGATAGCGCCAGCCATCCTCGATATAGCCATGACGGATCATCCAATCCACCACCAAGCCCTCGCGCAAGGCTCGCTGACAGAGCATAATTTTGGGAATCCCCAATAATCGCATTGTTTCTAAGAGAACTATTGCACCAGCTAAAATAATTTCGGCACGTTTTTGACGCACCATGGCTGTACGTTCTTCTAAATTTGCTCGACGTAACCGCCAAACAATATTTTCTAAATCCGCAAAGGGAAGTTCATAACCTTGGAGAGGATTAGGAACTAGTCCCAATTTTTCTTTAGCATGGAGAGATATCAAAGTCTCAATCGTACCTGATGTGCCGATTGCCTTTAATGTCTTGTCCTCAAGCTTATCTTTAAGCAGAAATTTTAAGTCTTCGGTAGGGCGCTCAATTGAGCCAAGAATGTACCCCAATAGGCGATCGTATTCTGGTTGCGAAATAGGGTCAGTTTTAATACATAAATCAGTTAATCGGACTGCCCCAATTTTAGTACTACTCAGATGTAACGGATCGCGACCATCCCCCAAGATCATCTCTGTCGAACCGCCACCAATATCAATCAGCAGATGCGGCTCATCTTTGAGTTCCATCGCAGAGATCACACCCAAGTAGATGCGTCTTGCTTCTTCTTGCCCTGAGATAACTTCAACATGCAAGCCTAATTCTTCATAAATGCGGCGGATAAAATCATGCCCATTTGGAGCCTCACGGGTCGCACTAGTCGCCACAGCCACAATCTCTTCAACTTTAAAAGTACGGCAGATTTCCTGACATCGCTTCAGAGCTTCCAGCGATCGCTTCATCGCATCTTCAGTCAAATTTCCTGTTTGGGCACAGCGCTCTCCTAGCCTTACTGTTGCTTTTTCTGACTCAATTACACTAAAACTAGGAATCGAAGTCTGAATTTGCACAATTACCATATGAATGGAGTTTGTCCCAACATCGATCGCCGCTAGGGTTTTGACATCTGAAGTCATGAGCTATTTCCGCGAAATTAATTACAAACCCAAATTTATAAGGTTGCGTCCCTTCGGGGCGCAACCTTACAAATTTAGGTAGATTATTTTGTACAAATCCTTAAGTAATGGTAAATGAAAACCTGTAAGAATAGAAGGTGCATTCAGTTAACCTTGTCTATTTATGAGGCGCTCCTAGCTTATATATAAAAAGTATGGGAAATAAACAAGTAGTTTTAGTCGTAGATGATGAACCAGCCAATTTTGATGTCATCGAAATTTTGCTGTTCAAAGAAGGGTATGAGCTTTATCATCAAAACAATGGGGCGGATGCGATCGCCTCTCTAGCCACCATTAAACCTGACCTCATTTTACTAGATGTGATGATGCCAGACATGGATGGTATTGAGGTATGTCAACAGCTTAAGCATGATCGTCAATGGCAGCATATCCCGATTATTATCGTGACTGCTCTATCAGACAAAGAAGATTTGGCTCGTTGTCTGGAAGCTGGAGCCGATGATTTTATTAGTAAGCCAATTAACAGTACCGAACTCCGCGCTCGTGTGCGATCGATGTTGCGAATTAAGTCGCAATACGATCGCATTCAAGAAACAATGATGTTGCGCGAAGAAATGATGCAAACGATCGTCCATGATCTTCGCAATCCCTTAATTGGGATCTTGTTAGGCTGTGATTCTCTCAAAATTTTAGATCTGCCCGATCGCGCCAAAAAACGAATTGCCCAAATTGGCAAAACTATCGAGCAAATGCGTTTTCTGATTGATGATATTTTGACCATCGGTAGGATCGAGGCAAATAAACTGATTCTCAATCGTACTAAGTTCGATATAACTGAAATAGCAAAATCGGCGATCGCTGATTTTGAGACCCTCACCATCAGTAAACAAATCCAACTTTTAGGTGAATTTTCCGCAGAACCAGCTTACACCTCTGGGGATAAGCAATTAATTCGCCGAGTATTAGACAATTTATTAGATAATGCAATCAAGTTTTCCCCACAGGAAAGTTCGATCACGATCAGAATTGAATGTTTGCCCAAAAATCCTGATCGCCAAGATTTAATTAAGATTGAAGTAATTGATTGTGGCGTGGGCATAAGCCCTGAACAAAAACAGGTAATCTTTGAAAAGTACGAAGTTGGCAATATTGTGCTGGGAGTCTCTCAAATTGGCTTAGGGCTCTCTTTCTGTAAAATGATGATTGAAGCGCACAAAGGGGTCATCTCCGTAACCAACAATCAACCGAAAGGTGCAATTTTTACAATTTTGTTAGAGCGTGAGAATATTAGCTGATTTAAATCCAAGAAGCGGAGAACGTAGCTTTGTAGCAATTCTCATTATAAAAATCGG
>JANNDZ010000121.1:0-1829 GCA_031378395.1 Pseudanabaena sp. OTE_75_metabat_487_sub | reverse complement strand
AGCAATTCTCATTATGAAACCGATTTTTATAATGAGAATAACTGAGATAAATAGCGATTCTCATCACTAAAGCTAGTTTCACGATTCACACGCAACATTCAAGAAACAATGCTGTAGTAAAATCGCCAAATACTAAAGGTGGTGGGACTCACCACCTCTAGTATTTGGCGATTTATGTCTTAACCTGTATAAATCGCCAAAAGCCTAAATTGAGTTTCATAATGAGAATTGCTACACAGATGAAGAAAATTTCGGAATTAGGTCGCTGCAAGGTAAGCTTAGGTAATATGCTTAGGTATTAAGCACAAAGAAGCTTAGATACAAAGATTAAATATTAGGGTTCTAAGTAAGTAGGCACAATCAAATATAAAATCCTAAAATAATTACCGCCTGCTACGTGGGTAGTGATTATTTTGACTCTGTTTTTAATTGTGCCGTGGTACTCACCTAAAACCCTTTAGAGCAATTTATAAAGAAATGTCTGGAAATAAAGTTGGTGTACGGCTAGGTCTATGAAGTGGGTTACTAGTCTTTCGACAAAAATATCTTTGGAAGCTGCGGTGCAAGATCTTTCACAGCAAATATTTGCTTTGATGGGTGATCGATCGCTTGATTTAGGCTTTTTGTTTGTTTCCACAGCATTTGCTAGCGACTATCCGCGCCTATTACCATTGCTAGCGGAGAAATTGCCGATCCAAAAATTAATTGGTTGTTCTGGCGGGGGGATTGTTGGTAATGGTCAGGAATTTGAAGATAAACCTGCGATCGCATTACTTGTAGGTCACTTACCCAATGCTCAAGCAAAAGTATTTCACCTCGATGATAATCAATTACCAGATCTCGATAGCCCTCCTGATCGCTGGGAAAAAATAACCGATGTAGATCCCGCAGTTTCACCTAGCTTTGTATTGGTAGGCGATCCATTCTCATTTCCGATTAATGACTTAATTCAAGGGCTGGATTTTGCCTATCCCAATGCAGTCAAAGTCGGTGGCTTGGCTAGCAGTGGTGGCATGGGTGCAAATGCACTATTTTGTTTCCACGAAGAAGGAAAATATAAGCTTTATCGCACGGGGCTTTTAGGTGTAGCCCTCTGGGGTGATGTGACCATTGATCCTGTGGTTTCTCAAGGTTGCCGTCCCATTGGCAAAATCTTGCAGGTTTCTGAGTGTGAACGCAATTTGATTCTGGGACTGGAGGGCAAGCCACCTCTGAGCTTATTACAAGATACTGTGGGTGATTTAAACCCAAGCGATCGCGAACTCGCTCAGCATTCACTATTTATAGGTGTAGTGATGAATGAGTTTAAGTCAAATCCATCACAGGGCGATTTCTTGATTCGCAATATTATTGGTGTTGATCCAAGATCAGGTGCGATCGCTGTTGGTGATCGGATGCGTCCTGGGCAAAGAATTCAACTACATTTACGTGATGGTAAAGCCTCGGCGGAAGACTTAGAAGAAGCTCTGATAAATTACTCCAATCAATTGAACTTAGAGGCTCCCAATGTCTCGGCAACGGCGGCTTTGATGTTTTCCTGTATGGGACGCGGCGAGAGGCTATATGGCAAGCCAAACTTTGACTCTGAGATTCTGCAAAAACATCTTGGCTTGATTCCATTTGGTGGTTTTTTCTGTTCTGGCGAAATTGGACCTGTTGGTGGCACGACATTTCTCCATGGTTACACCTCAGTATTTGGTATCGTTAGACCGAAAAATCCATAAAACCACAAAGTAAATGGGGCGCAAAACGCCCTATTTACTTTGTGGAATTTTGTTTATTTGAAAATAGTGATAAGGAATGAAAATTAAATAACATGTGCATATAAA
>JANNDZ010000094.1:0-9760 GCA_031378395.1 Pseudanabaena sp. OTE_75_metabat_487_sub | reverse complement strand
AGAGACAGCCCACAAGCATGGTCAAAAACTTCCAGACGAAGGTAAGGCGATCGCTAGAGTAAAAGCATTAAGTGTGATCGCTGTTTGATTTTTGTGAAGTAGCGATTCAACTTAAAATTACTAATCGCCAATTCAAATCTGAAGCGCAACATCTAGAGATCTTGGCATAAGAGACTCATAAGGATATTCTGATATTCATCACAATCGTCAAGATATCCCCATGAGCTACACCCATTTTACTGCATCAGAAAGATCTAATGCAACTCTCAAACACACGTTTAGATACGCGATAGAACTTCCTGTAGCTGCGCAAAGTCGATGGGCTTACTGACATATGCATCCATCCCTGATGCGGCAAATTCTTTTTGCTCTTCTTGAGCAGACACTGCGATGATGTAGGGACGAGATGCTTGATCCCATTCAGCGACAATTCTTTTGGTGGCTTCGATTCCATTTAGTACAGGCATTTGGATATCCATCAAAATTACATCGTAGGGTTTCTCCCGTAGCATAGTTATCGCTTCTAATCCATTATTAGCAATGTCAACCTCATGTCCTAATCTCTCCAAGACTAGCTTTAGCAACATTTGGTTATAGTCCACATCCTCGGCAATTAGAATGCTCAATGACTTGGCTGACGTTACTTTTTCTTGAACTGCGATCGCATCTTCTTCGATCGCAGTTTCAGCTTTTGCTGGTAGTAGGGCGATCGCATCCGTTGCTGGGCTGATCAGGGCTTGTGGTTGATCTCCGATTAAGTCCAACTCAAAGCTAAAGGTGCTACCCAAGTTGACTTCGCTGACGACCTTGATTTCGCCGCCCATTTTTTGGACGAGATTTTGGCTAATTGCTAAGCCTAAACCAGCACCTTGAGCTCTCATCTCCGATTTGCCAGCCTGTTCAAATGGCAAAAATATTTTCTCCATCTCGGCGGCGGTCATTCCTACACCTGTATCCGCGATCGCAAACTGGATTCGCTGATTGGAGCTAGTTGATTGACTGAGCGTAACTGAGAAAGTAATCGTCCCAGTCTCGGTGAATTTGATTGCATTGCTGAGCAGATTGAGCAAGACTTGTCTTAAGCATTTTTCGTCGGCATGGATGGTTTCAGGAAGATCGGAGGCAAACTGCGTTGTCAAAGTGAGGTTTTTCTCGATAGCCTTGAAATGAATCATCGCCATTGTGACATCCAAGAAATTTGAGAGATTCAAAGGATTTGGCGCGATTTCTATTTTGTTGGCTTCGATCCTAGAGATATCGAGCAGATCTTCAATTAGTGAAAGCAGATGTTCACTAGACTGCAAAATGATTTCTATATATTCCTGAGCTTCAACATCTAGATGCGGACGATCTAGGAGAATTTGGGAAAAGCCCATAATTGCATTGAGAGGCGTGCGTAGTTCATGGCTCATATTACCCAAGAATACGCTCTTAGCTCGATTTGCGCGTTCATAAGCAGTCATTGCTTCTGACAATTCTTGATTTTTGACAACCATTTGCTGCTTTTGGAGATTGCGCTCAGTGATATCTTCGATCGCAATCAAAATCATCTGCCCGACATTACCTTGCTCAATCCGACAAGCATTGAGCAACATCGTGCGTGTGCCAAGCTGAGCAAAGTTCTGCGTAACTTCATAATCTTGGACAGAAATATCTAACAGGAGAATGTCATTTAGTAGCGATCGCAGTTTGGGAATATCCCAATCTCCATTCCCCAGCTCAAAAACCGACTGCTGTTCAGTTTGGTGAGGCTGCATTTGGAAGATTTGATAAAAGGCTCGATTTGCCGTAATCACTTGCAGATCATCATTTAGAACTATCAAGGGCTGATGTAAAGTCTCAATGATCGCTGTGGCATAATTGCGAGCTGCTTCTAACTCGATCTCATTGCGTTTAAGCAGATCAATATCAATTAGACCAATCACCACTCCATCAATATGATTGTCAGTAGTTCGATAGGGACGGATTCTCAAGCTAAACCAATTTCCTGAATGATCCTGTACAGCCTGTTCATAGGGAATCAGCGTATCAATTACCGATGTCACTAAGTCTCTGATATGGAGAATATCAAGGTTAATCTGAATGTCGCTAAAGGGTCGTCCCACATCACTAGGAATCAGGTTAAAAGCCTGCTCCGCCATTGGCGTAAAACGTCTGATTCGCAAATCACCCGACAACATCAAAATTGGGATATTCACACTGCTGAGCAGATTTTGCATATCGTTATTGACTTGATGCAACTGGATATTGCGACTGCGTAATTCATCATTAATCGTGCCCAACTCTTCATTAGTGGCTTGAATTTCTTCTTTAGCAGTTTCCAATTCTTCATTGGTGCTTTGCAATTCCTCATTACTTGACAAGATCTCTTCACCAGCCACCTTGAGATCTTGGTTATTCGCTTCCTGAGTCTCAATGATCGATCGCAAATATTCTTTGGTTTTTTCTAACTCATGGGTGAGCCGCACCACTTCTACATTCGTATCCGTCTTAATTGCTCGCTCTTTGCGGGACTTGGCAAGTGAGCTTACGGCGGCAGGTGCTAGCAATATTTGTGCTGGACGGCTCTCAAATAGCACTAAAAAGCATTGCTCTCCATTGGCTCTTAATGGAATTACATCCAACTTAACGAGCATTCCTTTCGACATCTCAATGCCATCTTTGATGATCGGCAAATCTTGATCTCTAGCGTTATAAATTGCCGATCGCAAATCTAGGCGCAATTCTAACCGAGCCATCTTGAGCAAATTTAGGCTCGCCTTACCAGGAGATGGCTCTAAATAGGGACTGGTCTGTCCTCGAAACTGCAAAATCTCTAGATCGGCGTTAATGATCACACCCGCAGGCGCATATCGACTTAATATCACCTGATCAGCCAACATTTCTAAGTTTGTTTCTTCAGCCTTTTCATTGCGGGTTTCCCGATTTACTAGCTCACTCATCTGTCGGCTTTTGATAAAGTTAAAATTCATCCTTGATGATGTGATTTTACCCTTATAAATGCGATTCTTCTTGTCAACGCACTCAAACAAATCCCCCGCATTGCCAATTCCTTCAGAACTTCCCAACATCAGAAATCCATTGGCATTAAGTGCATAGTGAAAAATTGGCATCACCTTTTTTTGCAGCACTGGTTCTAGATAAATCAGCATATTACGACAGCTAATCAGATCTAATCGCGAAAACGGGGGATCGCTAGTCAAATTTTGTCGCGCAAATATACATAATTCCCTCACCAATTTACTAATCTGATAGCCCCCATCTGCGGGTATAAAAAAGCGCCGCAACCTTTCTGGAGAGACATCAACCAGCAAATTCTGATGATAAACTCCAGCCCTTGCAGTTTCGATCGCCTGTTCGCTAATATCCGTAGCAAAAATCTGAATGGCTGGCTTGATCGGGTAATCATCTAGAAATTCCAATAAGCTAATCGCGATCGAATAAACTTCTTCGCCCGTTGCACAGCCCGCTACCCAAATCCGAATTGGTAAATCCAGCGATTTATTTTCACAAATAATCGGAAATACTAATTTCTGCAAAGATTGAAAAGATTCGGGATCGCGAAAGAAACTAGTCACATTAATCAAAAGGTCATTGTATAGTTTTTCGATTTCGCTGGGATGCTCTTGCAAATAGGTGGCATAGTCTTCCACTTTTTTGAAATTCAGCAACCCCATTCTCCGCAACATTCTCCGTCTGATTGTCCCTTTCTTGTAATGGCGAAAGTCGGCTCCTGTCGCTCTCTGCAATAGTTCAAAAATAATTGATAAAGCTGCGATACTTTCTGCTGTTTCTGTAAAAATCAACGCTGATTGATCATCAGGTTCATAAAGAATGATCGCTGTATTTATGGCTACATCATGGTCATTTTTGCTGATTTTTACCAACTCTGCGGCAATCTCCGCAGGCGGCAACACAAAATCCACATAGCCCGATGCGATCGCAATCATCGGCATGGTCGGAAATTCGGCTGAGGCAAGCTCTTGAGCGAAGGTAATTCCCCCTGCCGCCTTAATTGCGCCGATACCTGCTGTACCATCTTCATTACTCCCCGATAAAATCACGGCGATCGCTTGTTCTCTGCGATCGGCAGCTAAGGAGCTAAAAAATTCATCGATCACCATATATTTGCCTTTGACCCGATGACGCGGCTCAAGCCTCAAGATGCCCCGCTCCAGAGTCATCGAAGTATTCGGCGGAATTATATACACCGAATTTGGCATAATTCTCACGCCTTCTTTTGCTTGATTGACGGGCATCTTTGTCGAACGCCGTAAGATCTCACTTAGCTGGCTATCATGTTGCGGAGATAAATGCTGAATCAGCACAAAGCCCATCCCAGTATCTGTTGGCAACCCATTGAGAATTTGCGTAAATACTTCTAATCCACCCGCTGATGCACCGATGGCGACGATTGCTGAGCATTCTGTTACCATTCGAGCAGATGCGATCGCCAAATCAGAAAACCTAGACTCATCGTCTGAATTCGTTGCAGCATCGGACATTACTAGGTTCCTGATATTTTAGATCGTATCTTTAACAGTAGCAAACCTACTGCAAATTTCATCTTAAGAAATGATGTTACGTGGAAGGAATTCCTTTTCTTTACAAATCCTTTCCTTTGCAGGACTACCGTTTTATTCTACGTTTTTTAATGGAGCAATATAGAAACTGCTGACGATCGCGATCGCAAGCCACCAGAGTAATTGCACTTGAGGACGATACCAAACTGTATCAACTAAGCCATGCACCATCATCCCCACGATTGTCGCGATCGCAGCGATAATCCATAAACCATTAGCATCGCGATCGCTTCGCAATCGATTCAGAGCAATCCATGCTTGGCGCAAGATGGAGAAAATCAGCCAGCCGTAGCAAATTACACCGATAATTCCTGTCTCAACGGTGATCTCTAATGGAACTGAATAAGTCCCCAGAGCGCTGTAGCCCGATCGCTGATAGAGCGGATAAACTAGGTTAAAAGCTTTATTGCCAGGTCCAATTCCCAAGATCGGCTTGGCTTTGATCATATTCAATACAGCCTGCCAAACATTAACCCGAAAGGCGTTACTGCTATCTTCGGTTCCAAAAATACTGCCAACCCGCTTACGCAATGTTGGTATGAGAATTGTCCCTAAAGCGATCGCACCAGCAGTTCCTCCGAAAGTAACTGGCAAAGTCCAAGTTGGCAAACGCTTACCCCACCAGTAAACTAATAGAAGCACTAGCACAAAGCTTTCAGCAGCCAATCCCATCAGTCCGCCACGGCTTTGGGTCTGCGTAATACAAAATGCGCCCAAGATGGCAGCGATCGCACTCAATATTTTCATTCCCCAACTGCGCCAATACATAGCTGCGATCGCACCTAGAGGCATGACTGGGATTAGATATCCAGCCAGCAGATTAGGATTGCCCAGAAAACTATAGACGCGCGTGGTTCCCGCCGTTTCAGAAGTAACGTCAGTCCATGTCGCTAGTTCAGGTGCGCCGAGATACCATTGCTGCACAGCATAGGCGCAAACTACTAATGCGGTTACCAAATATGTACCTACTAACACCGATCTCCAACCCAAGCGCATCATCCGACTCATCGACACGAAGGCAAGCATATAGATGGTTAACTTGACCATGCCATCGATCGCAGCTACCCGCACAGGGGAAACCAAAGTAGCAATAAGTGCGATCGCCCAATAGCTGATCAAGGGTAAATGAATCGGTGTCCAAATTGGTACTGATTGATCCGCCTCATCACGACGATCGCTAAGCCACATCATCAACCATGCGATCGCCACGGCAGCCCCAATCACCCCAGTTTGGGCATTCTCTAGAAAAGGCAAAGTGGCGATGAGAATAACTAACAAACCGCCCAAAAATTTCGCGCCTAATAAGCGGCTACCATCGCGCCATGACTGTAATGGGCTAATTAACTGCAAAAATTTATGGTAGACATGGAGAAATGGTAGTTTCAGCTTGGAATTCATACGGGGAGAATTAACTGGTGATGGACAGCGCAAAATATTCGGTCTAACAGACCTCACACCTTGTATCTTAGAAGAAAAGTATCGGTAGTAATTATTTTTTAAAGCAATGACGGACAAACTTGACTCCGCAGAAGCCTACAACGATCGCGGCATGGAACGTGCCGAAAATGAAGATTTTACGGGTGCGATCGCAGATTACACCAACGCGATCGCTCTCGATCCCAGCTATGCAGAAGCCTACTACAATCGCGCCTACGATCGCTCTGAAATCGAAGACTATGCTGGTGCGATCGCGGATTATGACAAAGTAATCGAACTTGCTCCAGATGCTGCACCAGCCTATTTTAATCGTGGCTTAGCCAAGGCTAAACTTGGTGATGCTGAAGGAGCAAATGCTGACTGTGAATATGCCAAAACTTTAGGGTTATAAAAAGAACCAATTTTTTGTTGGCGTGGCTCCGCCACGCCAACAAAAAATTAGTATTCTGTTGATATAATGAGCATATTGCAATGAGAATTAGATTGAGTTAAATCCATGTACGATGCTCTAGGCATAGCTAAATATTTTATAAAAATTGCTTCTCCAGAAGAAGAAGATATTATTACCAATTTAAAGCTTCAGAAGTTGCTTTACTACGCTCAGGGTTTCAATCTAGCTCTACACGAAAAGCCACTATTTGGCGAACAAATTAGAGCTTGGCAATATGGTCCCGTAGTGCCAGAAGTTTATGATGACTACAAGGAATACAGCGCAAATGCCATACCACAGCCTGATGATTTCGATATAAATCAATACGATCAAGAAACACGGGAACTGTTGGATGAAGTTTATGAAGTTTACGGACAGTACACGGCTCCAGCACTAATGCGCTTTACTCACAAAGAACTGCCTTGGAAATCAACCCCTATCAATGAAGAGATAACACACTCATTGATGAAATCCTATTTTGAGACTCAGCTTGTTAAGTAGAAATGTCAAAGATATCAAAAATAAAAGGGAAATATCTTGGCAAAGGAAAACGTATTGCTCAACCTCAATACATTCCAAGTGACACGAATTACGATTTGGAGCCTCCAGTTTTCTGTTTTCGGTATCTTGATAAAACACATGGTTTAGATGGATGTGATAAGGATGAGAAAGCGGCTTTATCTTCCACATTGTATAAGCTGAGTCAACTATCGTGGAGCCAGCTTCGTCTTGCACCACGTCATGGGGTTGGGTATGAAATAATAGACCGCAAGGGTTTTCGTGTTGAGATTCCTCGACACATCACTAACGATGTAAATCTCATTGCATTTCGTTTTAGTGGAAAAGCCCCAATGGTTGGCTATAAGGATGAAGCCATTTTTCGGATCGTATGGCTCGATAGAGCCTATAAAGTGTACGATCACGGAAGTTAGGAGCTGTTTTTAGGATATACTTTGGCTATACCCTTTAAACTTAGGACAGCAAAATTATGTTCGTTAAAGTACAGAAATGGGGAAACAGTCAAGGAATCAGGTTGAGTAAAGAGATATTAAATCAAGCAAATATCTTAATTGGAGATGAGTTGGAGGTTGTCAGCATAGAAGATCGATTGGTTATTAAGCCAGTCCGTAAAATTCGAGGGAAGTACAAAATTGAGGATTTAGTTGCCAAATTGCCTCCTAACTATCAAGTTGAAGAGTTGGATTGGGGTAAACCTGTAGGCATGGAAGTTTGGTAAATGTCTAACTACATTCCTAAAAAAGGTGATTTGATCATCATTACTTTTGATCCACAGTCAGGGCATGAACAAAAAGGTCGTAGACCTGCTTTGGTTGTGAGCAATAGTGTTTTTAATCAACATACAGGATTCGCAATTGTCTGCCCAGTCACAAATACATATCGTGATTCCCCATTTCATGTAGCGATCGCAAATAGTAAAGCGTTAACTGGTTATGTGATGGTAGAGCAAGTCAAGTCTATTGATTACCAATCGAGAAAAATCAAATTGATAGAGGCTGCTTCAAATGATTTACTTGCTGAAGTTTTGAGCATTTTAGATGCTTGTATTTATTGAGTTAGAATTAGACTAAATAGCTGAAAATTAAATCCCTATGACCCGTGACCTGCGATCGTTTCTCAATCTGCTCGAAGAACGCAAACAACTTCATCGTGTAAAAGCCCTTGTCGATCCTGAATTAGAAATTGCAGAGATTAGCAATCGTCTTTTACAATCGGCGGGCCCAGCACTGCTATTCGAGAATGTCAAGGGTTACAAAACTCCAGTTGCTGTAAATCTATTGGGTACAGTGGAGCGCGTCTGCTGGGCAATGGGCATGAAGGAGCAATCGGAATTAGAAGTACTCGGTGTAAAATTAGGAAAGCTGCAAAGCCCGAAACCACCTAAAAAAATCTCTCAAGCGATCGAGTTCGGCAAGATTCTCTTTGATGTAGTCAAGTCTCGTCCCCAAAAAGTTCTTTTTGGCAATGCTCCTTGTCAAGAAGTCGTCTTGCAAGGCGATGATGTCGATCTCGATCAGATTCCCATTCTCAAGCCCTATCCTAAAGATGGTGGAAGAGCGGTGACTCTTGCCCTAGTAATCACCAGAGATGTCGAGAATGGCATTCCCAATGTCGGTGTATATCGCTTGCAGCAGCAGTCTAAAAACACGATGACGGTGCAATGGCTGTCAGTACGTGGCGGCGCAAGACATTTACGCAAAGCAACTGAAGCAGGCAAGAAGCTCGAAATTGCGATCGCGATCGGTGTTGATCCAGTGCTGATCATGGCAGCGGCGACTCCTATTCCTATAGATCTATCGGAATGGATTTTTGCGGGACTCTATGGCAATGAGGGCGTACAGCTTACTAAATGTAAAACCCTTAACTTAGAAGTTCCCGCCTGTGCGGAATATGTTTTGGAAGGAACGATTACGCCTCATGAAGTCGGAACTGATGGGCCATTTGGTGATCACATGGGCTATTACGGCGGTATTAACGATCAAGCGCCATTGATTAGATTCAATTGCATGACTCACCGCAAAGATCCAATTTATCTGACCACCTTTAGTGGCTTGCCTCCCAAGGAAGAAGCAATGATGGCGATCGCCTTAAATCGGATCTATACCCCAATCCTTCGCCAACAGGTTTCCGAAATCACCGATTTCTTCTTACCAATGGAAGCGCTGTCCTATAAAGCCGCAATTATTTCGATCAAAAAGGCTTATCCTGGACAAGCTAGACGAGCTGCCCTAGCATTTTGGAGTGCTTTACCTCAGTTTACCTATACCAAATTTGTAATTGTCGTTGACCACACTATTAATATTCGCGATCCGCGTCTAGTCGTTTGGGCATTGAGTTCCAAGGTTGACCCCACTCGCGATGTATTTATCTTGCCTGATAATCCCTTTGATTCCCTTGATTTTGCTTGTGAGAAGGAAGGGCTAGGCGGACGCATGGGCATTGATGCGACCACCAAAATCTATCCTGAAACCGATCGCGATTGGGGAGATCCGTTAGAGAGCGATCCTGATGTGGCGGATATGGTGACGCGCCGTTGGGCTGAATATGGTTTAGCTGACTTGAAGCTGGATGGAGCCGATCCTAACTTGTTTGGCTATGACATTCACTAGTAATACCAAAACACAAAATGGCGTTGCCATTTGTGTTTTTACAGCGCTTTGCGCTCAAACCCCAACCAACAAAAAACCTGAAACTGTTGCGAAGCAACACTTTCAGGTTTTTTCTTGTGGCTCGTTTGATCAGCGCCGCGAGCGAGGTCCAGCCGCGAATGACCTCGTGCCAGATCACGTTC
>JANNDZ010000064.1:0-1952 GCA_031378395.1 Pseudanabaena sp. OTE_75_metabat_487_sub | reverse complement strand
GTTTTTCCATGGGATTTTTTCTCTCAACTCGTCCTCTACTCCTATTTTATCAGACACAAACTAGTTTAGAACCAGCAACAATTAACGAAAAAATGGCAGGAGTATCAGCGATAGTCGCAGTACGGATCGTAAATTGAACTTGAGTCATAGATTGTAAATACTCGCTTTGAATAATTATTCAGGACATACAGCGCAAAGCGCTGTATGTCCTAAGCAAGTGGCGGCGCTTTGCGCCGCCACTTGTATTTTGGGTTTTGATAGCTCTTGCATTGCCATAGCTAAAACAAACGAAATGGAAGCGGTCGGGAGAATTTAAAGCGCTCGATTTCATCATCCATTTGTGCAGAGATTTCCTCGTTGCTTTTTGAAGGTGGAGCAGAAGACTGCATCACATTGAGCTTGAGCGTTACCTGTTTGATCATAAGTTGCTGTGCATCAACGTCAATATCAAAATTTATAGCATCACTGCCAAGGATTTTGGCGAGTTCATTTTCCACGAGAGATTCGGTTACATTCTCAATGGTGTGATTGATTAAATCCTGATTTCCTACAAGTGTATCTTGCAATAGTTTCTCTAAGCTCTCAAACTTTAGTAATTGCACTAATTTCTCAGCATTCGCCAGAGATTTTGGATCAATTATCTGCGCTAAGGCATTAGTCAAATTGAATTTTGATTTCACGTGCCTAATTAAAGACTCAGCTTCTGCTTTGCGCAGTTGGGCGATCTCTACTAAAGGGAGAATAGATAGAATAGTGTTTGGCAATAAATTCAATATTTTCTCTGGCTGTACCTTCTGAGCGTAGGCATTAAGCGTATTGAGAACCTGATTTTCTAATGACTGCCGCCATTGATTTACTTCTTGAACCAATGCATCAGTAGTTGCGTCAATCACAGAAGCTCCAGTTTCTGCTTTAAACTGATCGACGACCTGCTGGATTAAAGCTTCAGCTTGATTTGGTGCGATCGCAATGCTTCCTTGTTTTTGCTGAAATGTCAAAATTGAACTCGCGATCGCAAGGAGGTCTTCGCGAGAATTAGGCGTTTCAAAACGATTTACATAAGCTTGAAGACTATCTAACAGCGATCGCTCAGTCACAATCATGAAATACTCCTTGCAAAGTCGCTACTTCCTAGCTGTTTTATAACATAGCCTTTAGTTTATAGCTCTAAAATAGAAAATGTTTTAGATAGGTTGATTAAACGCATAATGAATTTGACTTTTTCTCCTTCACAGATATTGCTTTATGGTATTGCGATCTCGGCAGGGCTTGTATATTTGCCATATATAGTTGTTGCATTTGGGCGAGTGAGTATTGGCTATGACATGAATTCTCCAAGAGCGATGTTTGATCGCTTGCCTGACTATGCTAAACGGGCTACATGGGCGCACCAAAATTCTTTTGAAGTATTTGCACTCTTTGCAGCAGCAGCACTTACAGCCTATGTTAGCAATGTTGCTTCCGATAAAACTTCGCTTTATGTACTAGTCTTTTTGGCAGCAAGATTTTTGTTTAGCTTGTTTTATATTCTCGATTTACCTTGGTTGCGATCGCCAATGTGGGGAGTCAGTATGGCATGTATAGGCAGCCTCTTTATTGCTAGCCTCACCTAACTCACCTTACACAGAGCGAAGATCTGTCCTCATCCCTTCTCATACGGGAGAAGGGGAGCAAGATTGCTATTGTTTTCTTGTTTCCCTCTCCTGCGGGAGATAGGGGTGAGGGCTTTAGTTAACCTAAAAAAAGCCTAAGCTATAATCTGGATAACGCTAAATTAACCTATACATGACAGATGACTCAAATTACTGTTGATTTAGGGACTTCCAGACAAAAAATCATTCCAATTTTAATGTTGGTACGTACAAAATATCGACAAACCATTTGCCAAGGTCTAATTGTTTACCATTAACCTCTAAACATGTCATTCTTTGAATCTGATTTTCTATTTCAGC
>JANNDZ010000054.1:0-2054 GCA_031378395.1 Pseudanabaena sp. OTE_75_metabat_487_sub | reverse complement strand
AAACAGCCCTCTTCCCCTGGTTCGAATTCATTTGTTAATGGCTGTTGGTACCAATCTATTTGGCTTTTTTTTTTGTTTAAACTTGCTAAAAACCCATCTGGGTTCTTGGCCCGCACCGCGGCCCACACACCCTTCTGGGTTTTAAGCTAGTTAAACCAAACTACAAAGCCAAATAGATTGCTACCAAAAGCATTTACCATCTCATTCCAAACACGAGCATCAGTAATATTTCCTTTCTCAAGATAGGGAGTAGCCGCAGTGCCTTGAACCCATGCCACTAGGTCAAATGCACGCGGTTCTGTGAAAATTCGAGCAAAATCAATACTCAACTTTTCATCTCGCCAGAACGGAATATTCTTTTTGCCATCAAGAATCACCGTAATTTCATCCAAAGATTTTAGCCAAGATTTCACCATTGCATCGGTAACCCGCACCTGTGGAATTACTGACAATTGCTTAGGATTGGGAATCCATTCGCGATCGCTATCTGTTTCGGCCAAGATCGATTTCCACGACTCGCGACTGAGACTAATCACTGACTTCATGTGATTAAGAATTGTGGTCATACGTTGCGGTTCCACCAAAGGAAATTTAGCCAGATGGACAGCCGTGACCAAATCTACAGCATCAAAAATGTTGTAGTAAAACTCATCGATAGCCTTCTTGGGTGGCTTTACTAAAAAATTATGAGGTGTATCGACATTTTGAAAGAATAGATGAGCGCAAGCAGCAAATAACTCTCGGCTATCATAGGCGCGTAAAAATTCGCCGATCGCACCTAAGACATGGGTATAGCCCTGCAACCACAGAGCGTCACCGCGATCAAACGCGATTAAGAATTGCTGTGCATCTTTTTCAGTCACCCTTGCGCCTGTCACCGCATTAAAAATCTGCCACAACATTTCTTTGTCATCAGCCTTGCCATTGCCATCAAAATCTAAACGGATTAATCCCAACCGTAATGCTAGTTTGACATTCTGATCTTTGATCGGCGCGAGGGTAGTCCGCACTGTAGCCAGATCATTAATCCATGTCTGAAAAACTTGCTGAAGTCCATCGTAAGTTAAGGTTTGCGGTTTGGGATTGGTGGGAACTGGTAATCGAAAGAAGGGGATCATTCCACTGACAGGATTTTGAATCATGCCATAGCGATAGAGCGACTGCATTAGTCGCTCAGTACCGCTCATAAATTGGATTACGCCTAACCCAAACCGAGTTTTGTCATCCTTATCATTATTTTTTAAATAATCATTAAAGACTTTTTCGCCTTCAGCTAGTTTCCCTGTGGTGAGATAGGGATCGGGTAATGGCGCGATCGCAGCGTTACTTGGCTGCAATGCGATCGCAGATATAGAAATCAAACAAGTGATCAGCATCGCGATCAGAGATCGCCATATCCACTGCATTTTTTTTGGCATATCCAAATTCCTAGACATAAAAAATAAATGACGTAAGCAAAGCTTACATCATTTATTTTTTGCGTAATTAAAAAACCAGAGTCAAGATTTTATAGCGCCCGCTACGCGGGCGCTATAAAATTTTGGGGTTTTATATTTAATTGTGCCAAGCGACTTAGCAATAGGAACTAATATCTTCGCCACAGCGATCAACTAAAAAACATAGCGCCCGAAATCTCAGAAAGACAAATTCGTCGTAGAGGGGATTGAGTTTACAAAGCGGTGGAATACGGATGATCTCATGACCAAGGATTTTAATAGTGCGCTCAAATGGGCATTGAGCTGGAATTAGTTTGGCGATGCGATGCGCTGTTTGTGATTCCTGAATTTCAAAGCTGTCGATTTTCTGGCGCAAAGGTTTTAGTAGATCGAAAGTTGCTTTGGGTTGAGGGCTGTCGAGATATGAGTTTTCCCCACCAAATCCAGTGCTGTTAATACTTGACATGTTTACCAAACTCTCTCTCAGAATAGAGTGTGTACATTTAAAACATTTACGTTACCAATCTTAACATAACTGCTTTAAATAGGGTTCTGAAAATGCATTATTCATTCTTATGTATGAGGTTGTAATTACCCAAACCCTTAAGGTTGCGCCCC
>JANNDZ010000050.1:0-10209 GCA_031378395.1 Pseudanabaena sp. OTE_75_metabat_487_sub | reverse complement strand
GTTCGGGTTTGAGCGCAAAGTATTGTAAATGGTTTATGAGAGAGTGCCCCGTCGGGGCACTCTCTCATAAACCATTATTGTTGCAAATTCCGTAACCAATATAGGAATCATTTACTTTTGATCTAACCTAGTAAAAGCTAACTTTAGATGCTCAGGAAATAAGTCTATGCAAGTCAAAATCTGGAAAGCTTTAATCGGCTTTGTGTGTGGTATTGCGATCGCCTCACTATGCGGGATCATGCTCCATGATCAATTAGAGGCGAAATCGCTTGAGGAACTGCTGACCCAAGATGCTCCTGCACAGATTAATGAGTCTAAGTCTCTTAGTACAAATTCTAATGGCTTTGTCCCTAGACTCTTGCCCCAATCGGAGCAGCCTAGTTCTACTCGGAGCGTGATTGGGAGAGACCAGCGCCAGCCGATGATGAGCCGAGATTATCCTTGGTCTACGGTGGGCAAAGTAGTCGGATGGACTGAGAAAAATCAAAAGTACTCTTGCACAGGAACATTGATCAGTGCGTCGCATGTGCTCACCAACTCTCACTGCGTTTATGACAAAGGAAAGTTAGCGAAAAAAATGGTCTTTTTACCCAACTTAATCGATGGTCGATTGAGGAAAAAGACAGATTATGCGGTGGTGAAGGAAGTATTTGCGGGAACAAAGAACTCAGAGGAAGACTCGTCTGATGATTGGGCAATCTTATTGCTGAATAAGCCTTTGGGCGATAAATATGGATTTCTAAAGTGGAAACCTCTTTCCCTAACAAAGTTGAAAGATTATCAAAATAAGCTAGTTGTAGTGGGCTATTCGGTCGATTATCCTGATCCAAAGATCTATGGAGATTTGCAAGCTGGCAAGGGAGAGACGGCAGGCGTTCATGTCGGCTGTAGTGTGGTCGGAGAACTGGATGGGATGTTTGTGCATGATTGCGATACAAACTCTGGGGCTTCAGGTTCGGCGCTGATTGGCAAGATTGATGGTGCTTATCAGATTGTGGGACTCCATGCTGCTGGGCTAAAGTCTCGTTCGGGCAAAGGAATTGAGAACTATGCGGTACAGATTGGAAGAATTGAGGCGGAGTTAAGCAAGGAGTCTGGTAATTAGCGTTATTTGAGTCAGTACAAGCCAGAGCATGATTTGCAAGCGATCGCCATTTTTGCCAAACGCGGTATTGAGCCTGAAATCCCCGAACAATTTAGGGCGATATTTTGATACATGATTGCGATCGCTTCTTTAAAAATCTGGGGAATATCATGTTAAAGTAAAGTCAAATGTATCTCTCGGAGCTACTATGGACACTACACAGGAACTGATTAAGCCCAATGCTCCTATATCTCCATTTGTGGTCACAACTAATCTCAACAGCTTACCCGACCATACGCAACTACCAGAATCAGACGGTAATTTCGTGAAGAACTTTCAGGAACATCCTCAAAGCATCGTTTTAACTAGTTCTATTGAACCAGTCTTACAGAAATTGCATCCTGATGGACGTTATTGCATTGGTCAAGATAGTGGTATTTACTGGAACTTAACTGAGCCACCAGAAAAAGGGGCAGAAGCACCTGACTGGTTTTATGTGCCGAATGTGGAGCCGTTTTTAAATGGAGAATATCGTCATTCCTATGTGATGTGGAAAGAAATTGTTGCCCCTTTGATTGCGATTGAGTTTGTTTCGGGAAATGGCTCGGAAGAGAGAGATGCGTCGCCACCAAGTGAGTCAAAAAAAGTGGGGAAATTCTGGGTTTATGAGCAAGCGATTCGTATTCCTTTCTATGTAATTTATGAGGTTAGAAAATCTGCTGTAGAGGTATATCACCTTTTGGAAGGTCGTTATCAATTGATGCAACCAAACGATCGTGGGCATTATCTCGTTTCTCCTTTGGGGGTGGAATTGGGTATTTTGTTGGGTACTGAAGAGATTCCTATCCCTTGGTTGCGTTGGTGGGATGCTGATGGTAATTTGTTGCTGACTGGGGATGAGAGAGCCGTGAAGGCTGAGGAGATAGCGCTGCAAGAGCGTCAGGAAAAGCTGCAAGAACGGCAACAAAAAGAGAGGCTGGAGACACATCTGAGATCGATTGGTGTGAATCCCGATGAGATTTGAAAGGTCTCAGCCCACTATGTCCTTACGCCGAACCTAATGAGCGAGATCCCTAATGAGCGCGATCTCTTGTAAGCGTGTTTTTGCGATCGCTATCAACACCAATAACCTGTAGAGGTCAAGCATTTGTGTCACAATTCTTAAACTCCTTGCAGAGATGCAAATGCTTGACCCTCTTGACTATCGCTGATAAATTGTGGCTGCGTTGTGGGGTTTGCGCGATCGCATTACCGTTTGATAATTGCGGTGATATGCGTAGATGGTGGCGGTAATTTTGCGCCCCTACAGGAAATTGGTGAATATTTGGTTATATTTTTTGTAACGAGTACCTGTTTTAGGGAATATCGCTTTATGCTGGCTGGTAGGCGACTGCGGATTTTGATGTAAATGTGAGGATGTGGACGATGAATAAGGTGATCGGTATCGCTATATTGGCTATATTGGCTTTTTTGTTGATGCCAATTGTAATGAGTGATAGTGTCCACGCTCAAACAACGTCAGACCGCAAGGTCGAGGCAAATCGGCTAATCCAGCAAGGCTATCAATTATATCGAACCAGTCGCTATCAAGAGGCTATTCTAGTATTAGAATTGGCTCTAGGAATCTATCGAGAAATCAAAGATCGCAATGGTGAAGCAACATCACTTGTTGGTCTAGGAGAACAATACAGAAGTCTCGGACAGTATCAAAAAGCGATTGATTTCTATCAGCAATCCTTAGCAATTGACAAGCAAATCGGCGATCTCAATGGGGAAGCATCGGCGCTCAATAATCTGGGACTGGCATACAACAGTCTCGGACAGTACCAGAAAGCAATTGATTTCTATCAGCAATCCTTAGCAATCAAAAAACAAATCGGCGATCAAAATGGTGAAGCAAGGTCTCTCAATAATTTGGGTAGTACATACGACGGACTCGGACAGTACCAGAAAGCGATTGACTTTTATCAGCAATCCTTAGCGATCAAAAAGCAAATTGGCGATCGCAATGGTGAAGCAACGTCTCTCAGTAATTTAGGAATTGCATACAAAAGTCTCGGACAGTACCAGAAAGCGATTGATTTCTATCAGCAATCCTTAGCAATCAACAAGCAAATCGGCGATCAAAATGGTGAAGCTGTGTCTCTCAATAATCTGGGAGAAGCATACAGAAATCTCGGACAGCACCAGAAAGCAATTGACTTCTATCAGCAATCCTTGGCAATCAACAAGCAAATCGGCGATCGCAATGGTGAAGCAACATCGCTCAATAATCTTGGATTTGCGTACGACAGTCTCGGACAGTACCAGAAAGCGATTAACCTCTATCAGCAATCCTTAACAATCAAAAAGCAAATCGGTGAGCGCAATGGCGAAGCCAAGTCACTCAACAATCTGGGATCTGCTTACAACAATCTCGGACAGTACCAGAAGGCGATTGATTTCTATCAGCAATCCTTAGCGATTAAAAAGCAAATCGGAGATCGTAATGGTGAAGCAAGGTCACTCAATAATATGGGGTTTGCTTTGAACAAAATTAACCAACCAGAAATCTCGATTCTCTTTTATAAGCAATCGGTCAACCTATATGAAGCCATTCGCAAAGACATCAAAGGATTGAGAAAAGAAGAACAGCAGTCTTATATCACTAGCATTGCATATAGCTATCGCAACCTTGCCGATATCTTGATTAAACAAGACCGAGTCGTGGAAGCATTGCAAATCCTCGATCTCCTCAAAGTCCAAGAACTCGAAGACTATTTCAAAAATATCAAAGGTAGTGATAGATCGGCGCAAGGTGTCAGACTTTTAGAACCAGAGAAAGCGATTCGCGATAAGCTGTTAGCGGTCAGCTTTGAGAATAGTCCTGAAATTAACAGCCAACTCGCTAACAAAATCCAACAACTTCCCAAATCAGAAATCAACAAAGTACCCGACTATCTCCAAAAAATCCCTCAAGGAACAGCTTTACTTTATCCATTGATTTTAGGCGACAGACTCGAAATCATCCTCTTCTCACCTAACACCATCCCCATCAGCCGCACCGTCAAAATATCACAAAAAGAACTAGAAACCCTAGTGACTGATTTCAAAGCAGCACTCCTTGATAAAGGCTCCGAAGACTACAAAGAACCTGCGGCACAACTTTACAAATTGCTGATTAAACCCATTGAAGCCGAACTCATTCAAGCCAAAGCCACCACAATCCTCTATGCACCCGATGGTATCTTGCGCTATATTCCCATTGCCGCACTCTATGATGGCAAACAATGGCTAGCCGAGAAATACCGCATTAGTAACCTGATCGCCTACAGCCTCTTCGACTTTGCACCAAAGCTAAAAACTCAACCTAACATCCTTGCAGGCGCATTTGGCGGCAAAGCAGGTGAGAAAAAGTATGGAGAAAATGGGTTGCCAGCCACACTAAAAGAAGTTGAAGAGATCGCCAATTCATTCACAAACTCAGTTACCTTAACCGAAAATAACTTTAGTCGCCAAGCGATCGAATCTCAGTTCAAAAATCACAATATTCTGCATCTAGCCACCCATGCATCGTTTAATACAGGCGCACCAGAAAACTCCTTCATCATCTTCGGCAATGGCGACAAAATCCGTCTCAATGAAATCTCTGAGTGGCAGATTCCGAATATAGATTTGATTATGTTGAGTGCTTGTGAGACTGGAGTTGGCAAGCTTGGCGATGGAGTAGAAATATTGGGATTTGGCTATCAAGTCCAAAAAGCTGGTGCAAAAAATGCGATCGCCTCGCTCTGGAAAGTCGATGATGCGGGAACTCAATCACTCATGGCAGCTTTTTATGATGAACTCAAAAAAGGTGATGTCACATCCACTGAGGCTTTACATAGAGCGCAAGTTTCTCTGATTAAATCACCAAAGTACAACCATCCTAATTATTGGTCAGCATTTTTTGCGATCGGCAATGGGCTGTAGAATGGACTATGACAAACGCATTAACCATTCCATGTTCACCTTCGCATTGCCCAAAGGCTCACTGTTAAAAGACTCGATCCGCTTGCTTCAAGGAGTTGGACTCGACTTTAGCGCATTTCTCGATGCATCGAACCGCCAACTCCAAATCACCGATCCCACAGGAACTGCCAAGGCTCTGCTAGTAAGAGCACAAGATGTGCCTGTATATGTGGAATATGGACAGGCGCAAGCTGGCATTGTCGGAGAAGATGTATTGCGCGAAAAAACTCCTAAAGTAGCAAAGTTGCTTGATTTGGGCTTTGGTGGTTGTCGGATGTCGATCGCAGTTTCAGGAGAGAGCCGCTATCGATCGCCACTAGATCTGCCGCCCCATAGCCGTGTCGCCTCAAAATATGTCGGTTGCGCCCAAACATACTTTGACAGCATCGATCTACCTGTAGAGATTATTCCTCTCTATGGTTCAGTAGAGCTTGGCCCCATTACAGGTATGGCGGAAGCGATCGTGGACTTAGTCTCCACAGGCAAGACCCTCAAAGATAATGGGCTGATTGAAATTGAAGTTTTATATCAAAGCACAGCCCGATTCATCGGGCATCCACTTAGTTATCGCTTACATAGCGATCGCTTTGGTAAGTTGATGAGCCAGATGCAAGTTACTGCCTAACAAAAAAAGAAGCGCTTCGCGCTTCTTTTTTTACAGGAATTTCATTACAGCGCTTTGCGCTACAGCTAATCGGTTAGTTTTTCCCATGCCGATTGCGCTGCTTTTTGAAAACGGTTCAGGGTTTTCGAGACTTTTTTCTCTAGTTTTTTCTCGACATTTTCTAAAGCCTCGTTAACCGACTCAACAGCCCAGCTATCAAATTCTTCAAGGCGATCGCGCACGGAGTCAACCTGTTTATCAACATTTTTATGGGCTTTTTTTATATTTTTTTCGTACTGCTGTTGAGCTAAATCAGCAACAGTATGCAGCGTTTTTTCAATCTGATGCTTGATATCTTTCGACTTTTTGGACATCGCGATAACTCCTTAGTAATGCACTGCAAAAGTATGAGTTTCATTTATCATAATCGCTATAGCTGGGATAGCAAGTAGAGCCATGATACAAGATTTTCAAGAAGATTTCTATCAGCAAGGTTTAGCAAAGGCAAGGGCTGGCGATCGCTATGGTGCTGTACAAGCCTTTAGCTGCGCGATCGCAGCCAATGCTCAACTGGCTGAAGCCTATTATCAGCGTGGTTTAGTCCTATTTGATTTGAGCGATCGCCAAGGTGCGATCGCCGACTATGACCAAGCTCTGAGTCTGAAACCTGACGCGATCGATGTGCTGATTGCTCGAAGCATCACGCGCATTGCGATCACCAATATCGAAAGTGCACAAGCTGACATTGCTCAAGCTCTGGTAATTAATCCCAAATCCGCGATCGCCCATCAATTATTAGGCTTGACCTATAAGCAACAAAATCAAATCGAAAAGGCGATCGCCACCTATAAAAAAGCAGCGAGCCTATTTTTAGAACTAAAGGATGAAGATAATTGTCGCCGTTGCATCGAGGCTTATAAACCGCTAGAGGCAATGCTGCCGCCATCAACTGCCGATATTTTTGCTAATGTCCAGCAAAAAATCGATAAAAGCGACTATACAAATGCCTTAATCGATCTCAATTGGATGCTGCAAATCGAGCCTAAAAATGTTAAAGCTTTCTGTCTACGAGGCTTGACCCTCGGTAAACTGGGCGATCCTGAAGCAGCGATCAAAGACCTTAACCAAGCAACTTTTCTCGACCCCAAAAATATTGAAGTACGGATTGGTCGTGGTCGCATCCGTCTCGAAATTGGTGATGCTCAAGGAGCAATCAGCGATTTTAATGAATTACTACGCGAATATCCCAGCATGGCGGAAATCTATAGCGATCGCGCTAAAGCTCATCTAAAGCTTAAGGACTATCGCACAGCGATCGAAGACTTTTCGCGATCACTGTCTCTCAATCACAATAGTCCCCAACTATATTGCGATCGCGCTGTGGCAAGGTATGAATTTGGTGACCTTAAAGGTGCGATCGATGATTACCAACAGGCGGCAAATATTTGGTTTAATCAGTCGAATATGGATCGGTATCGCTATGCCCTAGATCGGGTTAATCTCTGGCAATCGGAACTCGAAAAACAAACTAAAGAGGGTAAGCGCCAGCAGACAAATGCTGCGGCAACTGTGGATTTGATGCAAATGCCAAGTCTGGAATTACAGCAGCGTTTACTCAGTTTAGTCGGCGGCAATATGGCGATCGCCCAGCGCCTGATCGATATTGCGAAACAAGATCATCCGAATATGCCTGAAGTCTGGTATTGGCAGAAAGTTATTTTTGATCTAGAAAGCGATCGGCAATAAAAAAGGGTTGCACAGCAACCCTTTTTACTTCTTTAGAAAGCCCTCAACGGGATTTGAACCCGTGACCTTTCCCTTACCAAGGGAATGCTCTACCCCTGAGCCATGAGGGCATTTTTTAACGCTTTGCAATTATGACATAGTGAGGCACATTTGTTGCAAGCTCAGAAAAAAATATTTTCAGGCTGCGATCGCCACACCATAAAAAACAGCCTTGGAAATATTTCCAAGACTGTGAAAAAGGGAGTGTAAATGAAGAAGGAAAACGCAAAGTTTACTGAGTCTTGCGTTGGTTGCTATCGAGAACTTTCTGGACTTCTGGTCCTGGCTGATAGGTGTAACCCCAATTCGCATCCTGACTATCGTCAATAATGCGAGGAGTGACAACAATGATCACTTCACTCCGACTATTGGTTGTGACGGTTCTTCTAAATAAAGCCCCAATAATTGGGATATCCCCAAGAAGAGGCACTTTCTGTACTGATTCAGAATCAGAATCGCGAATAACACCTGACAGAACTAGTGTTTGAGCATCACGTAAGCGAATTCTGCCAGAATTCAAGACTCTCTCAGATATTGGTACAACAAAATTAGTTCCAGCAGAGGAAGTCAGCGGCACAGCATTTAAAGGAGTGGATATTCTTGGAGACACCGACAGATTGATAAATCCATTGTCATCAATTCTCTCGATTTGAATAGCAAGAGTTAAACCAACCTGAGCAAAAGTTGCTGTAGTTGTCGTAGTTGCGGCAGTTCCAGGGGTAGTAGCAGCAGTAATCGTAGAAGTAATGTTGTTAATAACCTGATCCGTCAAGGCGATCGTAGCTGTCTCACCTTCTTGAACAGTTAGATTAGGATCGGTGATTACTTTAGCACTACCATTTCTAATTGAGGCTTGAAGCGAAGCAATGAATGAAGTTGGTAGCGTGATTGGGTTATTACTGGAGAGAGAAATCCCTAAAGTATTAGTACTGTCAACACTAAGCCCTTGCGTAATAGATGGATTTCCTCCAACTGAGGTAAATCCACCTGAAAGAGTCTGATTATTGTTGATAGCAATTTCTAGAACTCTTACGTTAACCATAACTTGACGTTTACGCAGATCGAGTCTGGCAAGTTGCGCTTCAGCGTACTCTACTTGTCTAGGTGAGCCAACCAAAGTAATTGAATTAGAGCGCTCTTCTGCAATTACCTGTAAACCTCTTAGCAATGGAGTTGCGCCAGATTCAGGGGTGATAGTCACAGTTTCTAGGGTTGGTACAGCCTCAGTAGCAACATTGATAATCGCCTGAGCAGCAGTTCCAATCTGGGCAGTTTGCACACCTGGAATTGGACGCTGGCGGCTGACGACGCGAGAAGCACCTAACCCAATCAAATATGCAGATGCTTCTCCAGTTGTAATTTGGTTGAGTCGGTAACTCTTGGATATCATATTTCTTAGAGTTACTGGCAATTTCGTTGCTACAAAGATAGTCTGACCAATACGATTTGCCTCTAATCCAGAAATCCTCAAAACGTTATTGAAGACATCTTGTGCAGTTTCATTCTCAATCGAGAGACTGACTGGCTGCTTTAAGCCCGTAGCTGCACTAGCCGTTGTTGGTGCAGCAGTAGGAGCACCAGTAGTAGAAGGAGCTTCTGCCGAGACAACACTCAAACCGGCAACACGACCAATTAGTGTCAAAACCTCGATCGCAGGAGCATCGCGTAAAGTGATTCTCGGTACACGTTCAGCAGTACCAAGCTCGACAATGTCAGGACGAAGCTTAGAAGAAGTTGTGGCAATATCGCCAACAGGAGGCGTTTTAATTTGGCGGAATGGTGGCACAACCCCAGGAACACGACCTGGTAACTGTGGGGTGACTGGATTTGCAACAGGTGGCAGCACAGTATTGGGGGTTGTGTTTTGCGCTACGCGGGTTTTCCCATCAGGATTAGTGATCGTTACCTTTGGCTCAAACAATGGCTTGCCAATAGAGGAGCTAGTGGTATTTTGAGCTACTAAAACTTGATTAGGATCAGCAGCCGCTTGACTCTTTACAACTCCAGCTTCAGGTGCATTAGATGCAGAGAGACTACTAGCTTGAGTTGTGGAAGGTTGCATCTCTAAGCTAAATACGAGGCTATCACCAGTATCTTGACGCTTGATCAAATCCTTCAACATCTCTGGATCGGTAGCAGTTACACGAATACGAACTTTATTCGCCGCGTATTGAGTCGCCTCGATCGCCGTAATCCCTGGTGCAGGATTAGCCTTAGCATAGCTAGCATTACCATTGACTAGTTGCAACTGTGCGCCATTTAATACCGCTACCCATGCCTTGCCTTGCTTGGTATAGGTAACTTGAGGTCGATCGCTACTAGCAAAATTCAAAGTCAGATTCAAGCGATCGCCTGCCACAGCGGTATTGATGTCAGTAATCCGACTCGCCACTGCAACTACATCAGTCGGATTTGCAGAAACAGGGCTTTGATTTGCATTCTGAGCTTGTAGCGGTGCGATCGCCAAAACCTGTGGGCAACTCGCCGCAATCAGAAACCAGCAAGCCAGAGACTTACCATTCCAATTCCCATTCAACCTATCATTCAATTTAGCATTCATAATTACACTCCTCTTGTTCCATAACGGAACTCAATACACTTAATCTTTGTAGTAAATCTGTAGAAACTGGAACATGCCCTAACTAAAAGAACGACATAACCAAGACAGAATTGACGCGATTATGGTGCGAGATTATACCACACTTTGTCAATTTCAAATCAAAAAAATAATAGGTTTGTTTAGCTA
>JANNDZ010000040.1:0-10873 GCA_031378395.1 Pseudanabaena sp. OTE_75_metabat_487_sub | reverse complement strand
GGGGCGCAATCTTACGGTTTTGGATTTGTAATTAATTATGCACAGGTACTTATTTTTTAGATTTCTTTTTACCTTTACTTGCCGTCATTATCTCTGACTGCGCGATTTCGGCATCAAGAATAGTCTGCCCCGTCGCCGCTAGAAATACATCGTCAAGACTAGGACGTGACTGCGACAAACTAAATACTTCAATATCAACTGCTGCCAACATATTTTGAATTTCGCTAATTGCATTAGCATCAGGTGTAACAAATAAATTAACTGCATTACCTTGAGCCGAATTAATTGTGATGCTCTGCACAATTGGTAACTGCTGCAAAATCCTTTTAGCCTGTTCCGCATCTTGGCGATCCGCAAACTCACGAATTCTCACCGTAATGCGATCGCCTCCTACTTTAGTTTTTAGTTCATCAGTAGTGCCTTCAGCAATAATTTTGCCCCTATCAATAATTGCTACGCGATCGGCAAGAGCATCAATTTCTTCAAGGTAATGACTTGAAATTAATACCGTCACACCCGATGCTCTGAGCTTGCGTAAAAACTCCCAAATCGCGAACCGACTCTGGATATCTAAGCCCACGGTCGGCTCATCCAGAATGAGTACCGATGGTTGATGTAATAAACCCGCAGCTAAATCTAAACGCTTTTTTAA
This sequence comes from Pseudanabaena sp. OTE_75_metabat_487_sub, assembly GCA_031378395.1. Taxonomy (GTDB): domain Bacteria; phylum Cyanobacteriota; class Cyanobacteriia; order Pseudanabaenales; family Pseudanabaenaceae; genus Pseudanabaena. Next base: position 10,221 of record JANNDZ010000040.1, on the reverse strand, counting down.
ACCACCTGAATATGTCCCCGAAAGTTTATCGGCGTAAGGCTCTAGTTGCAGTAAATCTAAGACACTATCAATGCGATCGCTGATTTGACTTGGCGCAATGTGATACAAAGCCGCTTGAAACCGTAATAATTCTCGCCCTGTCAAGACTTTGTCTAATGCTACTTCTTGAGCAACATAGCCTAAGCGATTGCGAATAGCTCTTGCATTGGTTACCCCAGCTACCTCGATTAATCCAGAGTCAGGTGTAGTCAGAGTGCAAAGGCAACGCATGGTCGTAGTTTTGCCTGCCCCATTTGGACCCAATAGCCCGTAGATTTGTCCCTGTGTAACATTTAGAGAAATTCCATCAACGGCAACAGTTTCGCCATAAGTTTTCCTGAGATTTTCAATTCGTACTGCCGATTGCATGGAGTTATCTAAATATTACGTTCTGTTAAACAACCATTTTAACTGTGTAGTTCTTCAAACTGCAATAAAATCTCAATCTCTCCAGCAATTCTCATAAAAGCCCGTATATGGTTAAACCCAGAAAAATTGATTAGTGACTTAAAGCTAATCCGAACAATTTTTCGGGGATTTATCTTAATTAAAATTCGGGCTAAAGCTATATTATGTTGAAATGTAATAATACATTAACTTTAATTTCATTTTTAAACATATTAGCGTATGCGGTTCTAATATCTTTATGTATCGGGGGAGTTTTTCAGACAAGTGTTTTTTAAGTTTGGGGTATCCCAACTTAAGTGGATTGTCAAAATTTTATTTGAGGGGTAATAGAGAAAATTATGCTAACAATGAATCGAACATTGGACGACAAGCTTGGCACTGTTGATAACACTTATCTGAATGATAGTGATCTTTTCACTCTAGAACGTTTTGCTAATAGCTTTTCAGTGCGGGTTAAGACTTACAATCTACTCCGCGATCTCGCCGATGAAACCACAATTCAATCGCTTAAACTCTTGGCGCGGCAATATCCTGAGCTAGTTCAGAAACAGTTGCAACGCTGCAAATATGACATGGCTCAGATTATTCGTTATATGTCTCTAGCCATATTGCGTGACGATGAAACATTTTTTCGAGAATCCTTGCTCGATTGGCATGCAAATATTATCCATTCTTATAGTATTTCATCAGAATGTTCTACTGCATACAGCCTATTGAAGGCTGTTTTAGAGAAGGTTTTACCTTCTGAAAGCTTTGCCTTAGTCAAGCCATATTTAGAACTGTCTGTATCTGCCTTTATGAAAGCTTAGTAAGAAGAATGGAGAAGTTGTTATGAAAGATGATCTGCCTATAACTATTGATCGCAAATCAAGTGATGAAGATCGCCAAATTGCATTGCGCCGTATCTATCAGCAAGTTTTGGAACGTCAGCCCTACGAGTATGAGCGCCAAGCTCTTTCAAAAATAGAGAAAGACTTTCTTAAAGGCAAACTAGGTGTGCGCCATTTTATTGGTGAGCTGGCTATTTCGGAAGTCTATCTCAATGCCTTTTATCAAGATTGCTCCAATTATAAGTTTGTAGAGTCGAGCTTTAAGCATTTGATGGCTAGAGCTCCGATTGACAATGAAGAAATCGGTACATATATGGCGATTTTGATTGAACATGGTATGGAAGCTTTTGTTCATGAAATCCTTGGCTCTGATGAATACCGCAAAGCATTTGGCGGCTTTACTGTTCCTCATCCTCATGCCGTGAAAGTCTACAATTCTCCTCGTCACTATATGCAGTCAGAGCTTCTGCATCATGAACATATTGGTAGAAGAGGAAAAGTTGTTCCCACTCTCTATTGGCAACAATTGAGTATGGATTGTGAAAATGGACATTGTGTCATGCCCGATGCAAATCAGTCTGTTTCTGAACATCTAGAAATGCAAGAGCCAATTTCTCGATCGCTAAATGCGGAAATTGAGGAGCTTCTACAAATGTTGCAAAACAGCGATGCTAAGCAAGTTTTGCAAAGTATGAATGAAAATCAGCGATCGCTACTTCGCAGTCTAGCTAAATAATTAAGAAAAGTGACCGCGATTCACGCGGTCACTTTTTTTGTTTATAACTTACTGGAGAGAATTTTATTGGCAAGGCGGCTAACTTGAATGGTTATAGCAAGAGTTGCAACTAAGCCAACAATTTTAATAGTCCATTGAGCAATTTGAGTTTGTGGATTACTAGCTATGCTTGTCGTTTGCGTTCCCAATAAAGCAACTTCTCCAATGAGGGAACCCAGATAAACATACATAATTGTGGCGGGAATCATACCAATTGAGCCTAAGATGTAATCTTTCAAAGCCACTCGGGTGACACCAAAAACATAATTCAGCATATTGAACGGAAAAATTGGTGATAGCCTTGTTAGCAAAACAATTTTGAATCCATCGATCGCTACAGCCGCATCGATCGCTCGAAAAGTCATGTTATTGCGAAGCTTTTCACTAACCCAGCCTCGCGCAAAATATCTACCGATTAAAAAAGCAAAAATCGCGCCTAAAGTTGCGGCAACAAATACATAGATTGATCCCCATACCACGTCATATATTGCTCCACCACCTAAAGTCAATAACGATGCTGGAACAAATAAAATCGTTGCCAGATTGTAAATAACAATAAAAGCGATCGCGCCCATTGCCCCAAGCATCTTGACCCAAAGCAGAGTACTTTGAAGTAGATTACTGACTGTAATGCTGATGTTAAGTTTCTGGAAAACTGCTGCCAATATAAAAACTGAAGCTATAAGCAATATAACTTTCAACCAAAATCTCAACGTATTAAATCGCGATCGTTGCATAAATACTTCTGGTAGCTTTCCAAGTTAAATTATTGCTTCACAACTCAACTCTATACAAAGCTCTATGCCTATATTTTAGCCAATGTTATACCAATTCACGAAAGTGTTGTCACACTTTCGTGAATTAAAAACTAAACCCAGTAAGGGTTTTAAAATAAAGAAATGGCTACGCCATTTCTTTATTTGGTATACTTTCTAACCTGATGAAATTGCTATTTATTTGTGGAAAAAATAGATTGCGTAGCCCCACAGCAGAAAAGGTATTTGCTGATTATGAAGGCTTAGAGGTGGATTCAGCAGGAATAGATCGAGAAGCCGACACACCTTTAAGTAGAGAAGCAATTAACTGGGCTGATTTAGTCTTTGTGATGGAGAAATCTCATCGCAGGAAGCTTTCTACAAACTTTCCGTCTTGGATTAAAAATAAACGACTAGTCTGCCTAGATATTCCTGATAAGTACGATTATATGGAACCAGCTTTAGTAGAGTTACTGAAAAAGAAGGTATTACCGTTGCTTGGAACTTTTCAAAGATGAAAGGCGGCGCGAAGCGCCGCCTTTCATCTTTTGGGCTTTGGTTTTAATCCCCAAAAGTTTAGTCGCGTTGCTAGTTAGTATGGATTTGCGTACATTTATGCTGTAATGACAAGTGAAGCTTGCGCTCTGCGTATCAAGCATCTGTCATTAAACTTTTTAGGCGCAAAGCGCTACATCGCAATCAAACATGGTGATTTCATCTCCTACGCCGACTTTCTTGGAAGGATATTGGCAAGACGGCTTTAGATTAGAGCAGCACTTGCAAGAGTTCTTAAAACTAGATGCAGCAACGATTACCGAGAAACTGCAAAATTGTCGTTACGATTTAGAAAATTTAGGAAACACCGACTTTGACTGGGAAGAGGCAACAGCTTTTTATAAGGACAAAGTTGGCGAAATGTATTTATTTAAACTAGGTACTTGGCATCTTGAGAGTCAAGACTATATTGGCGGCACGATCAAACTAATTGCCGATCAAGCTAAGGGGCGGGTGCTTGATTTTGGTGGTGGCATTGGTACTCATGCGATCGCAACTGCAATGTGTCCAAATGTCGATTCGGTGATCTATTGTGATATTAATCCGATTAATCGAGGTTTCGTAGAGCATCGAGTAGCGCAGTTAGGACTAAGCCACAAAATATCTTTTCGTTCCGAAATTCCATTAGAAGAAGCATTAGAGGGATATTTTGATACGGTCTTGTGCTTTGACGTATTGGAGCATTTACCTGATCCTAGTGGTCAGTTGATGCAGTTTCACAAGATGCTTTCACCTCAAGGAAAAATTATTGTTAATTGGTATTTCTTTAAGGGCTTTGAAAATGAGCATCCCATTCATTTAGATGATCCTGAAACAGTAGATACTTTTTTCCGTACATTACAAGCTAATTTTCTTGAGGTGTTTCAGCCTCATTTGATTACCGCCAGATGTTATCGCAAGTTTAACTAAAACCCAAAAAAGGTAAGGGTGTGCATAGCGCACCCTTACCTTTTTTGGGTTTTAATGAAATATGGCTCAGGTAGGTGGAAAATGACTCTTACTATTAATCGAAAAATCTATGGTGATTTGCTAGCCGAGATTCAGCCTCATGTGATTACTAATGATGCTGAAAATGAAATTGCATTGCAAAACATGGAAAGATTGCTAGCAATTCCCCAGCCAACTGCTGAAGAAGAAAGGATTTTGCAACTACTGCTGATATTGATTGAAAAATATGAAGATGAGCATTATCCAATGGATGATGCTACACCTCTTGATGTTCTCTTATATCTAATGGAGGCAAATGACTTAAAGCAAGCTGATCTAGTGAATGTGATTGGTTCAAGTGGCGTTGTCTCTGAAGTAGTGAACGGCAAACGTCAAATCAGCAAAAATCAAGCACAAGCGCTTGGTAAATTCTTCCGTGTCGATCCTAAATTGTTTTTATAGCAAAATTGGCACTTTGTGCCAATTTTGCTCATTTATCGAGGCGGACAACGTACCATTGCCATGTACCGCGATCGCCACAATCTAGATCGCAAGCAGTTTTAATCAGTCGCTGGACTTGCTCGCTAATTGCAAGGTTTTGTAAATCGTAGGGTAGTGCATCTTGGATATCGATTAATAGATCGTGTAAAATTTTTTCTAATTCTGGCTGAGTGACAAATTGCTCTTGCATATCTGGGGGCAGCACCACATAAGTGTCTTCGTAGTACATCATGCTGCTTGGCATATGGTTTCTCAGCTAATACAATTTTTTTGTTTAATTTAAGGATAAAAGCATTGTATTGCAATGCCTTCACTCAGTTAAAATCTTAGCATGACGAATGAATTGCTTTTAGAACAAAACGTAGAGCCAATTAAACTAGTTCTCGAAGGGGCTGTCGAGCCTAAAGAACCAGTTGATCATGTTGAGCTTCTTGAAGAATCTATAGAGATGGATCAGTCAGTTGATCATGTTGAGCTAGTTCTTGAAGAGCCTGTCGAGATTGAAGAGGTAGTTCAGATTGAGCTATTAGAACCATTGTCTTTATCAATGGATGGCTTTGAGCAGCCAGAATTACCGATCGCAAATAACCTCAAGCAAAAAGTAGAGGCGGTGTTGTACCTGAAGGGGCAACCGATGAATTTGGCTGCGATCGCAGAGGCTCTTGGTTGCGAAAGCGAGGATGCAGAACTGGGGCTGATTGACTTAATTACGGAATATGCCCATCGAGATAGCGCTTTAGAAATCGTGGAAACCGATGTGGGCTTTTCGCTCAGGTTGCGATCGGAGTTTGCAGACTTAGTACATAAGCTTATCCCTGTGGATTTGGGGCGTGGTGCTTTACGGACTTTGGCTGCGATCGCGCTCAAAAAAAATATTGTGCAGTCAGAGCTAATCGAGTTGCGCGGCGCTGGGGCTTATCAACATGTGCAGGAATTAGTCGAGCAAGGATTTGTGAGAAAAAAAAGACAAGCCGAAGGAGGGCGATCGTCAGTTTTACAAGTAACCACCAAGTTTCATCAATATTTTGAGATCGATGATTTAACGAAGTTAATCTAAGACCATTATCAAGCGGTAAATCATGAAAAGACTAGAAGTTGAAACGAGAACCATTTTGCTAGCTTTGACGGGATCTAGACTATATAGAGTCCACAATGAGGATAGCGACTATGACTACAAAGGAATCTGTATTCCCACACTGCCTTATTTTATTGGCACGCAAAACTTTGAGCAACTAGATGGGTTTTCTGAGCCAAGCTGTCTGTATCCAGATTTGACTGATACCGATAGTACTATCTACAACATCAAAAAGTTTTGTCATTTGGCGACACTCAACAATCCAAATATTCTGGAACTGCTATGGATAGATAGAAGTGAATATCTTGTGCTAACCAGTTTTGGCGAAGCTCTGATTGAAATTCGCGATGTTTTTTTAAGCCAAAAAGTTTTCTATAGCTATTCTGGCTATGCTCATGCTCAAATCAAAAAGGTGCAGACACACAGAAAATGGTTGTTACGATACAAAGAAGACCCAGATTTTTTCTCGTCGCCACCAAACCCCAAAGACTATGGACTAGATGAAAATCCATTACGGAAGGAACAGTTAAATGCTTTTCTGGAATTTCTCTATATTTTAATTAAAGATGCCAGCCAATATAACGAGGTGGCTACGGAATTGTTAGCTCATGTTGATTTCAAAGGGTTACTCAAGCAATATCCCTTAGCTGAAGATCTTCTACCCGCAGTGCAGTACTATACGAGGTCAACCAATGAATTTGTGACCTTGCTGCACAACACTCAAACCTATCGGCAAGCATTGCAAGAATACGATGCTTTTCAATCATGGCGAAAAAACCGCAATTCAAAACGCGCCGAGATCGAGGAGAAGGTCGGATATGACAGCAAGCATTCTGGTCATTGCTATCGCTTACTCAAATCTGGTATTGAGATTTTGAATGGTGATGGTGTTATTCCCAATCGGGAAATAACTGGCGATGCCCAATTCATCCGCCAAATCCGCAATGGAGAAGTCCCCTATGACCACCTAATCGAAGCGGTAAGCAATCTTGAGATCGAGCTTGAATCAGCAATGAAAAATACAAAACTACCTAAATATCCAAATCAAAAGCTGATCGAAGAAAAGCAGATTGAGATTATCAAGGAATATCTTAATTTTTAACTACCGTTCCAATTAAGTAAGTTGTTGGAATTAAACGTAGGATGGGTTAGCGATCGCGTAACCCATCATTGCGACCTAATTGATGCGTTATGCTGCGCTAACGCATCCTACATTTAAAGAGATTTTTTATGAGTATATTAATTAGACAAAGCACGATTATTTTGCCCGATCGCCAAACTTTACTAGGTGATGTTTATTTGCGGGACGGCAAAATTGAGGCGATCGCACCTCATATCGATCTTGCGGATGTGAGTGCTGATGAACAACCTTTAGAAATTATCGAAGCAACAGGTTTGACATTAATGGCGGGCGTGATTGATCCACAGGTGCATTTTCGGGAACCAGGGCTAGAGCATAAAGAGGATTTGCGATCGGCTAGCCATGCTTGCGCGAAGGGCGGAGTGACTAGCTTTTTAGAAATGCCCAATACTCGCCCACTGACAATTACGCAAGCAGCGCTGGATGACAAACTTAGTCGGGCAGCTAGTAAATGCGTAGTTAACTACGGTTTTTTTATTGGGGCAACTGGCGAAGTTTTACCAGATTTGCTCAGTGCCAATCCCACCTGTGGCATCAAAATATTTATGGGATCGATGCATGGAGATTTGTTGATTGATCAAGAAGATCTGTTAGACAAGATTTTTTCACAGGGCGATCGCTTAATTGCGGTTCATGCTGAGGATCAAGCAAGAATTGCTCAACGCCGCATTGAATTTGCCGATAGCAAAGATCCTGCTAAGCATTCACTAATTCAGGACAATCAAGCGGCGCTCAATGCGACGAAACTAGCCGTAAAGCTTTCTAAAAAATATCAGCGACGGTTACATATCTTGCATATGTCCACGGGTGAAGAGGCAGAATTTTTACGTCAAGAAAAACCTGCATGGGTGACAGCAGAGGTGACACCGCAGCATTTACTGATGAATATAGGGGCTTACGAGAAAATTGGCTCTCTAGCACAAATGAATCCACCCTTGCGATCGCCCCGCGATCAAGAAATATTGTGGCAAGCCCTATTAGATGGAGTGATTGACTTTATTGCGACGGATCATGCGCCGCATACCTTAGCTGAGAAAGGACTAGCCGCCAGTGAAGATATTCAATCTAACCAGTCTGAAAAATCCTCTAAGGAGACTGTATTGCTAGAGCCAGCCAATGTGCCGTCGGGAATGCCAGGGGTGGAAACCTCGATGCCTTTAATGCTGACGGAAGCAATGAAAGGACGTTGTACTGTGCATCAAGTCAGTGAATGGATGAGCAAAAACGTTGCAGCAGGTTACAAAATTGCTAACAAAGGTGAAATTCGGATTGGTTGGGATGCTGACTTAGTATTGGTCGATCTTCATCACTATAAACCTGTCAAAAATGAAGATTTGTTGACTAAATGTGGCTGGAGTTCTTTTGCTGGATGGGAACTCACAGGCTGGGCAGTGACTACGATTGTGGGGGGGCAAGTAGTATATGCCAATGGTAAGGTAAATCCTGATATGCGCGGTCAAGCATTGCAGTTTGGCTAGATTGGCGACACAATGGACAATCATGAATGAGTAAATTTAAAAGCCTTGCAAAGCAAGGCTTTTAAATTGTCTGGGTTTGATTAGAACGCAACATCACGCAACATTATGTTTCTCTCTCGAAAGCTATCGATTTTATTACTAACAGCGATCGCGACAGGCTTTTTTACAGCCTGTGGTAATTCTGGTACTGGTAATAGCAACAATAATTTTTCTATGCCAGCAAACGATACTACGAAAGTTTCCCCTACGCCTGCAACCACTGCGACTGCAACTACAAGCCCACCACCAACTGTTTCTCCTAGCCCTAAACCCACGATCTCGCCCATTAATTTACCTGAACTCCAAATAAAAGCACTCGAACCTTACAAACACCGTTCAAGAATTTTGGAAATGGATGTACCGAAGGGTTGGAAATTAATTGATAAGAGTCAAACAGGCGAGTTACTGGTGACTTGGAATGAACAGGCGGGGAGAGCGACAATTTCCGTAAATATTTTTGTACCTCCGAGCGAAATCCCTGAAAGTCGTCTAGGCGGTGTTTTTGCCGTGATTATTAAAGAGATGTATGGCAACCAAACAGATTTTGAGATGAAAGAGCCTGTAACTGAGACAACAGGAAATATTGTGATTGAATGGACATCTACTGTGGCAGTGGGTGACAAGAAAATTAAATTTCAAGCCAATAGCAAATTACAGCGCCGTAATAACAAACTAGTAATTTTAACTTATGGAGCGATCGAGCCAAAGTTTGCCGAACTAAAAGATTACTTCTTTAAAATATCTAACAACCAAGTTGTAAATGCTGATATGGAAATTCCCTAAACCGTTAAAATTCAATTTTTTTGGAGGCGCAACTTCGCTGCGCCTCCCATATGAGATTATTTGAGAGATTGCGTACCGAAGGTACGCAATCTCTCAAATAATCTAGGATTGCTATATATGCAACTTGCGATCGCCATTATCGATGCATTCACAAATCAAACATTTCGAGGTAATCCTGCGGCAACGATATTAGTTGACCAATTTCCCAAAGATGCGCAAATGCAGCAAATTGCCGCTGAAATGAATCTTTCGGAAACCGCCTTTGTTAAACCTTTAGATAAAAGTTCCTCTCAGAACCATTTCCAATTGCGATGGTTTACGCCAAAGCAGGAAGTACCTCTCTGCGGTCATGCCACCCTTGCGATCGCCCATTATTTGCGCGAACTAGAAGTAATTGACACCAAATTGCCACTCATTTTCTCTACGTTGAGTGGCGATTTAATGATTAGCTTTGAAGAACAGCTAATCGTGATGGATTTTCCTGCTACTTTTTATCGAACTTGCTCAGAGCGATCGCAACAATTATTAGCAGATATGTTGGTAGATCAGCCTTATGAAACTCTTGGACAAGCCGAAGATTATTTAGCCGTTGCATTAGAGTCTGAGTCCACAGTCCAAAATTTTCAACCACAATATGAACGCATTGCTGAACTAGATGGTTTTGGCTTTATCATCACCGCGATCGCCGATCCTGATCAGCCCTATGATTTTGTATCGCGTTTTTTTGCACCAAAAGCAGGAATACAGGAAGATCCTGTGACTGGCTCCGCCCATTGTAGTTTGACTCCCTATTGGGCAAAGCGTCTCAGAAAGTGCGATCTCCAAGCCAAACAGTTTGTAGAAAGGAACACCACCAACACCATCCAAGCCAGAGGCACAGACCGCGCCGCATAACAAACAAATGACCGCCGACCA
>JANNDZ010000305.1:0-6048 GCA_031378395.1 Pseudanabaena sp. OTE_75_metabat_487_sub | reverse complement strand
GTTCTATCGCCGCTTAAATGGAACTTGACAGTATATGATAAAATCACGAAACGCGGCAGATAGAACAAGTCGTTGGAACCGACATGAAAACGACTTCTAGTTAACCGCTTAGCGTAGCTAATGCGGTTCAACTCAAACGTTATACTGCTCGAATCGCTGGTGAGTCGATGTACTCAGTTTGCTAGTGATTGCAAGTTCAGGTTAATCATGGGTTGGAGGGGTAACTGCAAGCTGAGTGATCAGATACTTGGTAAATGTCACTTCAAAAATCAAGAAGCCTTTAAGCATAAAATTACTCCTTGAGAAGTACTAAATTTTTAACCTAAAACGCCTAAATATATTTTCTCAGTAAAAATACAGTGTGCATAAGCAACACATCTCACTACTATGCTTTCATGTATACCGAAGACGTGTAAATTCTTAAACGTCATCAGTATATTTTCTTGTATATAGGTATGTAAGTTATGAAGAAACTTCTTGAGTTCACAATGGAAGATGGTAGTTCAATCTTTGTAGAGGTTGATGAGCCTGAGCAACTAGATGGAACTAGGCGGGTTTCTCGAAGTGGTGATTTAACACAAAAAGCTCAAATCAGCTTTGAAGAAGCCCTCGAAAAGATTAAACCAGTCGCAAGCTCAGTTATTAAGAAACTGAAGTCTCTGAATGAACCAGCAGATGAAGTGGAAGTTAAGTTTGGACTCAAAATGAATGCTGAAGCGGGGGTAATTATTGCTTCAGCAAGCATAGAAGCAAATTATGAGGTTACTTTGAAGTGGAAACGTAACTCGCTCAATTAGCTGGAAAATCTCGGCTATACACCTTAATAAATTCCCGGCATTCTAGAAAAATGTCGAGATAGGCACGGCAAACCGTTTAGAAAAGATTCTAGAAAAATGTCTATTGACTTGAACATAGTGAGAATTTTTGATCTCCATGAGGAGATTGTTGGAGCAGGCTGCCTCATTATGAATCAGTATATTTTGACATGTGCTCATGTCGTTGCTGACGCTTTGAATATTCCTCACAATACAGTAGAGGTTCCTACTAGTAAAATTTTTGTAGATTTTGTTCAGATCGCTCCTAATATTCGGCTCAGTACTCAGATTGTTTTTTGGAATCCAGTTTGTAGTGATGAAAAAAAGGTTGACAGACGAGGAGAGGACATCGTAATTCTTGAAATTATCGAGTTAATTCCGCAAAAAGCTTCGCCTGCTCGATTAGCATCTATCAATAATCCTTGGGGGCGGAAGTTTCGCGTATTTGGTTTTCCTGTAGGCTTTGATGATGGAAAATGGGCTTCAGGCGTTCTCCGTGACAAAGTTGGCAATGGCTTAATTCAAATTGAAGATGTCAAGCTTGCAGGAAGTTCCGTTGAACCAGGGTTTAGTGGTTCTCCTGTATGGGATGAAGATTTAGAAGCTGTGGTTGGCATTATTGTTTCCGCAGACAATGCAAGAGCAAATACAAAAATTGCTTTTATGTTGCCTATTCATCTTATTGCTGAAATCTATCCCCCCTTGAAAGATTACGTTGAGCCGTTGAGTCATATAAACAAATCATTTGATTGGCAATTACTTAGAGAGTTAGCACATAGTATTACAGTTCAAAGAACTGCAAGAATTAAAAGAAAGTACAATCAAAATCTATATCTTCAGCGAGAGTTCGTTCTTCAGAGCTTTGAGGATTTCCTAGTTTCAGACTACCTATGTTTTGTAGTAATTGGAAACTCGGGAGTAGGCAAAAGCTGTTTTGTTATGTCACTTCTGGAAAAATACAGTGAACTTTCAGCAAATTTTATTCTGCTTGTTTATAGTGCAAGCTCTTTGAGTGTAGAGGACTCACATTTTGTTGAAACTATAAATAGAGATTTTCAAATTAAATTGAATGACGATGAAAATATAGAAAAAGATATTTTTACCAAGATTCAAAAAATTAGATGCTTAGATCAGCAAGTCATACTAATAATCGATGCAATTAATGAAGCCTCGAACCCCAAAAAACTACTCCAACAAGTCAATAGCTTTCTGGAAACATATGCATATCCGTGGTTAAAAATATGCATCACCTCACGTCCAGAAGCATGGAAAAGCATAAGGTTTGGAGTTGGATTAGCTGAATCGTTTTACTACCGGGTCTCAGAATCAGATTTACCTGGGTTAGAGTTAAAGCCTTTCAGTTTTTCTCAAGAAATTTCAGAATTTGAAACTACTGAATTACCTAAAGTTTACGAGAAGTATAGACAAGTTTATAGCCTAAAAACCAGCTACCAGATACTATCCTTTAAGGTTAAGTCACTTATTCGAGACCCACTATTATTACTTCTGATTTCTAGAACCTTTCACGGTAGAGACATTCCTCAAAGTATTTTTTTGGAGAAAATCGACGAAATTTTTCGGAAATATCTCCATAATTTAATTGAATGTGAATTACTATATGATGAAGATTTACAACTGCTTACAAATAGCTTAATACCATTGATGATTCAGGATGAAGAGTATAGAAATGAAATTGACTTTGATACGCTGCAATCAGCTATGTCGCCACAAAATATTCCTCTAAGGGAACTACTTTTTCAGACAACTCGAGACTATAAACGCTCATCCTTTCAAAATTTAGCAGATGCAGGCATTTTAGAGAAAGCAGGAAATGGCTCTGATTCAAAAATCATATTCAAATATGAAAGGCTTTATGAATATTTTGTGTCGAAATATATTGTATTAAAATTTAGGGGATATAGAAACATTCACATTCAATATCAGAATGCGATATCTAAAGTCATTGATGCTCCTTGGTTATGGGGTACTCTTCAAAAATCGCTTGTTCAAGAACTATTAGATGGGAATATTTCGCCCATAATAGAACTGTCACTTGTTGATGAATTGAATGTTAAAAATATCTTAGTATCGTCACTTGAAGAATTTGCAAGAATCAGACCTGAATCTGCTGTAAAGGTTCTTCGTAAAATAATTATTCCAGGAATACGTAAGAATAAGCTTTTTTCTATATTTATTAGGAGAAGCCAGAATAATCTGGAAATAACAAGTGCATGTCGATTAGCTCTTGACGCAGCATATCGATCTGGGCTACCTCAGATATTAATTGATGGAGCGCAAAGCTACAATATTTCTATTCGGAGTACAGCTATACAATACCTTATCAGTTTTTGGAAAGGTGATAGGCAAGAAACATCTGTAGATGTATATGCTTCATCATATACGTTAGCTGTGACTAGCTTGAATAAACTAGTTAAATTATCCTTTGGCAGGTTAGGAATTCCTAACTTCACTAATCTCGGATCAATCATTTGTATTTCTTGTATAGCCTGGTTTGAAAACCATCAAAATCAAGAGGTTCTTAATCTTCTCAGAAATATTTGGAGACCAATATTTAAAAAATACTTTTTTATTCAACAAGGAGGAAATAAGAAGTTCAAACTTCTTATCTACTTTCTAGATACATTGCTTTTTCTAAGAAGCTCTTCAGTTTTATCCAACATTCTGGATAGTGGAAAAGAAATTAATTCTCATTTGAATATATTTGAGCTTTCACAATTCTTTAAGCTAGATTCAGAAACAAGAAATTTATTCCGTGATTTAGTACCTTTCTTAGATGCAAAAAACACAAGTTTAGATGATCGGCAAGTACGAAGTAAAATAATGAAAATAGCTAGATGTCCAAATGTTCCTGTTTGGTTCCTATTAGCATCTATTTTTATTAGACACACAAAATTATATCCAGAGAGCACTATTCAGCTATCACAGGAAATTTTTGATGTGCTTACACTTTTAGACCAGCCGCCCCCTGCTCTGATCCTGCAAAGAGAAATCTTTAGGACTGCCCTTTGCCAGGAGACTCTTGAGCGATATCCTGAATGGCTCTCGAACTTGCGCCGATCTGCATGGGAAGTTTTTTCAAAACATTCAAATACTTTTCATACAAAAGATAACTCATATTTCTTTACTCTTAGTGAACCCTATTTGTATTGCTTTTATAGACAGAATAAACGGATAGATTCTGATTTTATAGAATCTATTATTTCTTATTTAGAAGAGAAGCAATCTATTCATCTATACAAATCAATTTTGGTTAGAGAGATTCCAACTCTTGTCTCTTTTCAATCAATTCCTACTAGATTTGCCTTGGAAATAATTACCCCACTTATTCTCTGCAAACATGGTATAGAGGTTCAAGATTTAGCTGTTGAATCAATTGCAGCAATTGCAATTTTTGATCCTAGTTGCGTCGAAGAATTCTTGTTTGAAATAAACTTGTCTTATCAACTGCAAAGTAGGATTAAGAGCACAAGTGCTCAAATCTTAGGGCGACTACTTTCCAATAGAATGTCTTCATACTTCACTGAAGTTCTACTTTACTCATACGAATATCAGGGCAGTGATTTTATGAAAGACATATTGCAATTTTACGCTGACAGCAAATCCTTAAATCAATGGATTTCTAAGTTGTTAAAACATACTGTTGCTTTTCTTGGTCAGAACTTAGACAATGATTTTATCACTTAAGACCAGTGTGAGTTTCTATGGACATTTTGCAATCTATCTTAATGATCACGCCCATTCCTCATGGATGTCCTTGGAGCGAATTCAGGCGACCAACAATTCAATTTTGTGAAGCTAATCTTTGCTCATGGATAACTGCACCAGCAAATACATGGTCTAACCTTCCCTACATTTTCTTTGGAATTTGGTTGATCTATAGAGGCTTCCGTTCTCAAGAGTTAATAGCTAAAATTATCGGCTCTGTTGCAATCATTGTTGGTATATGTTCTTTTGGCTATCATGCATCGTTTACTTTTATAGGTCAATTCTTTGATTTATCCTCTCTCTTTTTTCTGGCTGCCATGATGCTTGTTTTTAACCTACGTAGGTTAGATGTTATACAAAAAAAAGCTCAGGTTCCTCTTTTTCTGGCAGTTGGAGCAATGTCGATGATTATCTTGGCGATACTAAACAAAGCTGGTCAAGCATTATTCGGACTTGAGTTAGCTATTGCGCTAGGCATCGACTGGAAGATATCACAAAAATTTAGTGGTATAGAATATCGGGACTTATTGACGGCACTAGCTATATTTATCAGCGGTTTTGTAATATGGATTTTAGACGTGACTAAAGTAGCTTGTGATCCAAATAATCACTTTGTCCAAGGTCATGCTATTTGGCATCTCATGACATCATTTTGTTTTCCTCTCTTGTACAGATTTTATAGACAGTTTGAAGAAACTGGTCAGATCCAGATAAAAAACTCAAGCATGTAGTTCATGCTTAGCCTTGAACTAAGTTCTAGGGGATTTATCATACCCCGCAAAATCGGTGCAAACCGCAGTATAACAATCCAAATGCAGCGGACGGAATAGGGATGGTTGGTTGAGATGCCAAGAGTCCTAGCCGCCGCTGATTTGGGGCGTTAGACCGCAATCTTCCAGCAATGTGCTAAGTCCAGAAAAACCTACAAACTTAGGAATGTTTCGATGAGTAGTGTGAGAAAGATTGTTGGAGCGATTGCGCTATCCAGCCTAGTTTTTTATGGGATAGTATCAACTGTAAGCAAGGTTTCTGCTCAACCCGATACTACGAATGTGCAGTCTTCTTCAGTCGCGTCTCAAGTTGAATTTCTGAATGGCACATGGGAAGGTACGTATGTCTGTCGTCAAGGCTTAACCAATTTGAAGCTTGTGGTTAAGGCAAAAAGTACAACGGAAATTGATGCAGTCTTTTTGTTTTCGGCTCATCCCCAAAATCCTAACGTTCCGTCTGGCAGTTTTAGGATGACGGGTAATCTTGAAATTTTTAACTCCAAGGGGTGTGACCAGAATTTGATGTACTAATTTAGAGAGAGAAGCGATAGCGTTTGATTTTATCCCAGAATTGCTGCCATCGAGTGTTGGTATAGGTCAAAGTTCTAAGACTCAAAACGATAGAAGCGCCCTTGTCTTTCCATTTCATACCAGAGCAGCACAATCGAGCTTTGATAATTACTTTACAGGCTGCCTCGGTGATCCCCGAACCAATGGGTAAGTTAGCAGCCAAAGCT
>JANNDZ010000302.1:0-6794 GCA_031378395.1 Pseudanabaena sp. OTE_75_metabat_487_sub | reverse complement strand
GAAAGACAAGGGCGCTTCTATCGTTTTGAGTCTTAGAACTTTGAGCTATACCAACAGTCGATGGCAGCAATTCTGGGATAAAATCAATCGCTATGGCTTCTCTCTCTAAATTAGTACATCAAATTCTGGTCACACCCGTTTCATAAAACTATCAACAGCTTGATGTTAAGTGGTTTGATGGCAGTTTCTAGTTTGGGATTTGTCGCGATCGCAGATGCACAAAATCCAGTCGCTCAAAACTCCGTATGTCCATCAAATGGCGATATTTCCATTAAATCTCAAATCAGTCCATTACAGGGCAATGCGATCGACCTTGGCAACTTTTCGGGGATTCAGGTTGTGGTTATAGCCTCAATGGGTTCGATGGAAACAGCACAAGAGACCGCAAAAATCATCGATCTGGAATTTCAATACAACAAGAAATTCCGACAGGTTGTCGTGATGGATATGAGAGCGATGAGCGGAATGAGAGGAATGCTGGAAGGAGAAATGGGTAAACGCAAGCCTCAGACCTCAGCAAAAACTACTTTCAGTCCCGATTTTGATGGCAAATCAATCCAACCGATCATCCAAGCTTCGGAGCGACTCTTCTCGAAGGTAAGCTTAAACGATCAAGCGGTATTGTTGATTCTAAACGGCAAAGGTCAAGTTCTATCTGCCTACAACAAACTTGAAGGCTCAGATCTGCCAATTCGCCAATGCCTCCGTGAAAAATTCAAGTTAGCGAGGAGTTAATCCCATGACTTTACGCCCGCATAAGATTTCATACTTAGAAGTTGCAGAGATGGCGATCGCCGCCCTCTGGGGCAACAAACTGCGTAGCGGCTTGACTATGTTGGGCGTAATTATCGGGATTTCTTCGGTAATTGGCATTTCTTCCATCGGGCAAGGCGTGCAGAAATCTACTGAAGAATCCATTCGCGGCTTAGGAACTGATGTTTTGCAAGTAATGGCTGGAGCCGTCCAAAGTGGCGGCGTAAGTCAGGGTATGGGATCGGTGACAACGCTGACATGGGAAGATGCCCAAGCGATCTCCTCTCAAGCACCATCAGCAACCATTGTCTCGGCATATTTGCAACGCAATACACAAGTGGTCTTTGGTGATAAAAATACTTCCACAACCGTATATGGAACTGATTTAAGTTATCCCAATGCTAGAAATACATTTCCTGTAGAAGGTCGATATTTTAACAATGAGGAGTTAGAGTCCTCTGCATCAGTCGCCGTGATTGCACCCACAGTCAGGAAAAATATATTTCCCAATAATGTCAATCCCATTGGTCAAAAAATTAGAATTCAAGGTGAGATTTATGATGTGATTGGGGTAATGGAAGTCAAAGGATCTCAAGGGCCGCAAGATCGCGATGATGCTGTCTACATTCCTCTAACCTCTATGTCAGCCCGAATTATCGGCAATAACTCCTTAATGGGAATTTCTGTGAGCGGCATCTATATCAAAGGACAAGATGAATCAAAATTAGAAATTATCAAGTTTCAAGTCGCGAATATTTTGCGGTTGCGGCACAATATCGATGTTCCTGAAAATGATGATTTTCGGATTACTAATCAAGCTGATATTCTCAAAACCTTCAACACGATCTTAAGCCTGTTTACGCTGATGATGGTTGCGATCGCAGGTATCTCTCTCATCGTTGGCGGCATCGGCATTGCCAATATTATGTTAGTTTCCGTAGTCGAGCGCACTCGCGAAATCGGTGTGCGTAAAGCTTTGGGGGCAACTGATAATGCGATTCTCAGTCAATTTCTGATTGAGTCGGTGGTCGTTTCCATCGTCGGCGGCTCCATTGGCATTGCGATCGGGGGTTGGCATTACCTTTGCCGCCGCTACAGCCTTTAAGTTTCCCTTCATCGTTTCCACCAGTTCCGTATTGTTAGGATTCGGGTTGTCAACTTCTGTTGGTTTGGTTGCAGGTGTCATTCCCGCCAGAAACGCCGCAAAACTCGATCCCATTACGGCTCTGCGAAGTGAATAGGAGCGAATCATGATCACAATGGAAAATATCACCAAAAGCTATCGACTAGCCGAGGCTGATGTCCCGATTCTCAAAGGCATTAATCTGTATATCGACTCAGGCGAATATGTCTCGATTATGGGCGCATCGGGCTCAGGGAAATCCACGCTGATGAATATCATTGGCTGTCTCGATCGCCCTTCTGGTGGAGCATATTACCTAGAAGATCAGAACCTCACAGCCTTAGATAAAAATGAGTTAGCCTATATCCGCAATCAACGCATTGGCTTTGTGTTTCAGCAGTTCAATCTCTTATCAAGGGCAACAGCTCTAGAAAATGTGATGTTGCCAATGGTCTATGCAGGAGTCTCTAAAACTGAGCGGCGATCGCGTGCTGAAGAAGCTCTAGTAAAAGTGGGTTTAGGAGATCGCCTCTCCAATCGCCCCAATCAACTTTCTGGCGGACAACAACAACGTGTTGCGATCGCCCGTGCGTTGGTCAATCAACCAGCATTACTTCTAGCCGATGAGCCGACGGGTGCGCTAGATTCCCATACTTCGCAGGAGGTGATGAATTTGTTTGGCGTTCTCAATGCTCAAGACATCACGATTGTCATCGTCACCCACGAGCCAGATATCGCCGCCCAAACCAAGCGTAAGATTTTTGTGCAAGATGGGTTGATTGTTTGCTAAAGGTAAAGGTTTGTTGAAGGCGATCACTATTCCTATGAGTCATTATTTATAGGCGATCGCATCAACAATCTATCTTCTCAAGGCGATCGCTAGTACCATGAGTCGTGATTTCTAGGCGATCGCCCCAACAATCAATCTCCTAAAGCCGATCGCCATTACTGTGAGTCGTGAGTTATGGGCGATCGCTCAACAATTATTTGTCTTTGCGGCGGGACGTATCCTGAAAGGAATCGCCAATAACTTCTCCAAACTCCACAACAAAGCTAACCATTTTTGCCTGCTTAAGCTTGGCTAGAAACAGATAACCTTATACCAATTCACAAAGGTGTGGCAACACTTTTGTGAATTAAAAGCCAAGCCTAGTGAGGGATTTAAAACACAAAATGACTACATCATTTTATGTTTTGGTATTAACTATCATATCGCTGTCGATATAACGTTCCGGTTAAGCGTCTGCCAATAGCCTTTGCCACAACACCAAGCAAATCTGTCAGTCCGCTCCAACCGGGTTGTTCGACTGCTGGAAGTATTTACTGTAATTGCTATTTTCCAGTACAACGCTTGCTTAGCTCATTTTGAAAGCTTGTTGCTCTCTGACGTGCAACTTTTTCTTGTTGAAGAGTAGCGGTTTGAGGAGAAGATGCCGGAACCATTTGATTTGCCTGCTGATTCAAGCTATCAGCAAACTTTTCATAAAAAGCAGCACGTTGCTTCAGCCAGTCGCACCTTCCTTTGGAAAGATCCTGGTAGGCTCGCTCTCCCGAAGGAACTTTATCTCTAATGAGATCATTTGCCTCTTTTTCCAACCGCTCTGATTCTTTCAAAAGCTGATTAAGGTCTGCTTTTTGCTGTTCAACCTCACTCTTACTAGGAATTGATGAGTTTGGTAGTGGTGAAGGTTCAGAGATAGGCGCAGATTTTTGAGATGAGTAGTTTGGACTCTGGCTATTAGAAGAATCTTGAAATGTACATCCCGATGTTGGAAGTAGAAAACAAGCACAAAAAAACATAACTCGACTTAATCGGAGCTGCAAACCATGAGAGATGGTGGTATTAAAACTCGAACCAAGATTGAACATTTTTATACCTACTTTTTGAATTTGAAGATTTCCTAGTAAGACCCATCAAAATCTTGATATTTGACTATTTACCACCAATGATATTGTGTAAAATTGAAATATTTATAACTATTGTTGCAGCAGTCAAGTAGTATACCCAGGGAAAATTCTTGGTAGAATTCAACTTTGCTCCTGAAAAATAGCTTTCCCAGTAGTGAGAGGTTTTAGGCCACGCTGCTATGAGAATGGCTGTCGAAAATAAAATAGGCATAGCATTGTCCAAATAATAAACAATACCCTTGCGTAAAGTATCAAGGTCGTTCAAAAGAAGAAAAGAAATAGGAAGCCATTGGGCAATAGGTATAAGAACACGAAGTATATAAACCAGCGGAAATAATGATAGAAGAATAAATAAAATCCACCAATTTTGCGAGTTAGTAAGCAACCACTGACGTAATTTATTTGGAGGATGAGATAAACGAAACAAAAGCCATCGAGTCCAACTCTTCTCAGCAGGTAATTGCTGAATCGCTTTTATAACTTCATGATACGAAGTGACTTTAGCAGCAGCTTGGTCTGCATTAAACTCGGAACACCAAGTTCCTACTAAAGGTAATATAAACGCATTTAGACTCAGGAATAGTAAACCTATCATTTGAGACAGAAATAATGGGATTCCCAAAATGATTTGAGAAGCTTTATAAATAATTGTTGGCAAACTAATTCCAACTTCCTGAAAGAATGTGATGGTCTGACTAAGGAATACTAGTGAAATTGGTGCAAGCACAGTAAGAAGATATATGGGAAACCAGTGTGAAATAAGTTTTCTAAAAATACTTCCTACTCCAATTATAAATACATCGCCATGATGGTAATGTGCTAATTCATGCAGTAAAACAGCCTTAGCTATAGCGTTATCTTTGCGCCAAAGTTTGATTATTGCGCCACATAGAGCAATTGCAACTTTGCCATAGCCCAGTGGGTAAACAAAAACTAATTGATCAAAACACAATGGGTTTGTTTTTACCCGAATTTTCGGGTTGTATTTGTACAAAAACTCAATGATTTCCCGAACAGCCGGGATGTCATAATCAGGTTGAGTTAGCTGAAATTCACGCTCCAATCTTTTTGCACGTTGATTGGGAATCAGCAACAATGCGATATCTAAATATAAAATTACAGGAATTATAAGCTCCAAAAAGTCTGTTATTGCTAATAAAGGAAAGAGTGAACCACCAGTAATTTCTGAGGATGGATTTTGGTAAGCTAATATATCTTTAAGTAGCTGTATCCAATTACTTAAATTGGATGGCAACGAAATTATATATACAATTAACCAAAACCACAACCACGGAGGAATAATCGAAGCACAACTAAGTCCCTTCACAGAAGTCATAACATATTGGCTCTATTTAGGATTTTCGAGTTGCCGGATAAATAAAACTGCACTAGAAGGCTCTTCCAGAAGTGCTCGTACCACACGGAATGTCACTAAATCTGCTTGATCAATTGACAGCCCTGACATTTGAAGTTCAAAGGACATAACATCAATAACTTGTTTTAAAGGTTCATAAGGATCGTCTGGTAACGCCTTGAGATTCTGCTTGGGGCTAAGTTTCTCTTTGATCTCTAGACTGTCTTTGACGACTGTGATAAACCTACCAACATTCTCAGAAGAAAGAACTTGAAATAACCACTGTGAGCTTGCAGCAATCCCGCGTAAAACCCAAGGGAAGATAGCAATAATTTCGCCCGGACCAAACGCACCTTCAACGTTGATTTTCCTATACCGAAATAAACGCTCTCGTGCTTCGCCACCTTGAGTGAAGGCTTGAGTAATTATGGGAGCAAGGTCAATTTCTTCTGGAATACTCGCCTCAGCAATTCTGATAGACCACACATTTAAAAGATCCATAAGATATATTCCTAATACTGCGTTCAGGACGATTGTAAGTGAGAATAACAAGTTGTTGGATTAACGCTAGGAGAGTTAATTAACAAAATCACTGATCTCGGATAACTTGAAAGATAGCTTCATAGGGAATATCGGAAGTCCCCCAAACTGCACTGAAGCCGTTACCCTTTATGGTTCCGACTAAAGCCCCCTCGTGAAATTCCACATTAATAATTGCTCCTTCATTAAAGATATATAAGTCATTCGATCCTGAAACTCCAGCTTGAATATCAGACATAATATCGCCTTTCTGTGCCGTGACATTGATCCCAGAAAAAGTGTTCATTGCTAAAGCAAGCTCTTTTTCTGTTTTGGTTAAAACAGCTTGAAATCCTTTACTTGTAGGCTTTATCGTCAAAAATTGAAGCCCCAATACTCCATTACCAACAGCAACTACGGCGTTAGTGGAGCTTATTAAATTTGCAGCGCCAGCCTGATCACCCCTGTCTCCGACAGTAAGCCCAAAGAAAAAAGGATTTTGTTCGCCATGTTTAGGCGTTTTGAATGTAAGCACAATAGGCACAGAAACCTCTTGCCCTGCAACTCGAACCTTTGCTAAACCTCGCCAGAGGCTGGGAATGGGAAGACTTGAAGAATTGCTATTTGGCAGAGCATCTCGGATAGGAGCCTTAATTGGTGCGGGGGAGTCTGTTTGCCTGCTGGTTTTTTGGGGAGTTGGTGGACTTACTCTAGTTGCTACTACTTCGGGAGGATCGGTTATCGGAGAATTAGAACGACAGCCACCCAATATTAAGCAGATGAAAAGAGGCAGCTTCCAAAATCTTCCACTTGGAGCAACTTTGCGCGAAGACTTCACCATACCTAGGTTTTTGATTAAAAGCATAAGCGTATAAAAATCTCCAAACTGCTTTTGATAATATCTAAATGCTAGAAGAGCTTAAAGTCCGGAGCCTGGGATAACCGGATACCATTCAGACAACTCCAACTCATGCCCCACCAAGAATTTAGCAATCGAACGTTTGAGTTGAACCGCATTAGCTACGCTAAGCGGTTAACTAGAAGTCGTTTTCATGTCGGTTCCAACGACTTGTTCTATCTGCCGCGTTTCGTGATTTTATCATATACTGTCAAGTTCCATTTAAGCGGCGATAGAAC